>JAIBAF010000011.1 GCA_019695335.1 bacterium | reverse complement strand
GGCGGCTTTCCGATTGTCCAACATTGGATTTCAGCCGTTCTTTCAGTTCGACGCGTCCAGTGTGACGTATACCGGCGAGGATCATTTTTTGAAATTCCAATTCATCGGTCAATTCCGGAAAAGATTGGAGGAGTTTCTGAAGGCGACCGACTTCATCAGCAGTCAAGCGATTAAGAAGATGGCGCTCGAGAACCTCATTTTCATCGAGCCATTGGCGTGTTGTGTGATCTACCATAATGTTCTTTATGCAAGCAAGGGTTTTTATTTGAATCGTTTTTTAACTAAACTTTCGAGTTCTTTTTTACATTGCCATTTTTTGGCTTTGGCCACGTCCGTATTGCTAAAGTTTAACGCACGGGCTATCTCTTCCATTCCTTTCTCTTCAAGATAAAATAATGTAAGAACCTTTTTGCAGGTCGGACCGAGTTGCTGAATACACTCAAGAACGACTTTATACTCCTCTTTGTTTATAATAGATTTCAGTGCGTCAATTGTTTCCGCTTCAAGCGGATGGTCGTCAATAGCGCCGGTCTTTCCGATTTTTCGCTTGTTGATCTCCCGGAGCCATTTATTTCGTACGACCGAATATACATACGTACTGATTTTGGACGTTAAGTCAAAATCGCCGTGCGCCACATTTTCCCAAAGAACAATTAAGGCATCTTGCAACATGTCCTGTGCATCTTCTTCACGGCCATTATTGTCCAGAATATACTTCCGGACCATCATAATGTTGTTGTGATAAAGATGAACAAGGACCTTTTCGTCACCTTGGCGGATCCGTTCAATGATTTTTTGATCCGATTCAACCGTTGCCGTTTCGTAGCTGGGCAATTCCGTTTTCATCCTGCCGTCAATTGGTTAATAGATTAACGTTTCGGAGCGAATGTAAATAAGAAAATTAAAGAAAAATTAGAAATTAGCGAGCCAGTGCCCGTCTTTGATTTTTAACGTTTAAATCGGTTTTTTGCATTTTAAGGTCACGGATACGGGTTCGAATGATCATTTTTTCTTCCATATTCGAAACCATTTCGCTATAGGTTTGTAATATGGCTATAGCCTCATCAAACCGTTGCATTTTTTCATAAGCTTCGGCCAGGGGATAATACATTTCCTGATCTTGCGAATTGTCCTTATGTGCTTTTTCTAAATAAGGCAAAGCTTCATCAAAACGTCCTTGTGTCACATACAATTGCCCTACCGCCTTTTGATATTTCGGATCAGACGATAGCTCGGCGGCTGATTTTAACTCTTGTTCAGCGTCATTTAATTGCCGTTTAAGCAATAGACTATGCCCAAGGTTGTAATGAGCCGTTGCCAGTGAAGGGTCAATTTGGACTGCTTTCCGATAAGCCGTGATGGCATCATCAAGTTTTCCTTGCTGTCCGAATACGTTGCCGAGATTGTTATAAGCATGGCTGTGCTTTGAATCGATTTCTATTGTTTTTTCATACTGAAGCTGCGCCTTATCCGGAATGCCTAATTTCTCATATAAATTGCCTAACTGAAATTGTGCTTCGGTGTAATCGGGGTAAACTTCGATTGCACGACGATATTCCTCTGCCGCCGATGAAAAGTTACCTTCTTTTTCTAATTGGAGCCCTTTTTGGAAAAAGACTGAAGCCTTTGAAATCTCCTCGTCATGGCAGCCGCCGCAACCGGCCCATTGCAGCAACGCAAAGGTGCTATATACTAAACAGAATCGTCGTATCATGCTCATTTTTTCACGCCAATATAGATACTCGGTTTTTTAATCGCAAGCAAAAGGGTCATTTTTCGAGTAAAGTCAATTGATCCCGTAATGCAGCTGCTTTTTCAAATTCGAGTTTCTTGACAGCATCTTTCATTTCGGCTTTCAATTTATCGATCAATTGTTTTTTATCCTCGGCCGAAAGCATGACATTATAATCCGGCGCCATCTCAGCAACCATTTTTTTATAGTCGTTTTCTTCTTTATACGTGAAATAGTCTGCGACTGACGTTGCACGCATGATTTGCTCTTTAGATTTGGCGATAGTTTTTGGCGTAATACCTTTTTCCTGATTGAATCGAATCTGTAGTTCTCGACGTCGTTCAGTTTCGTCGATCACTTTTTGCATAGATTCGGTGATTTTATCGGCGTAAAAGATCACTTTACCGTGAATATGCCGCGCCGCGCGCCCTGCCGTTTGCATGAGTGAACGTTCACTGCGAAGGAATCCTTCCTTATCGGCGTCGATGATAGCCACCAGAGATACTTCAGGCAAATCGAGACCTTCGCGCAAGAGATTAATTCCGACGAGCACATCGAATTCAGCCAACCGTAAATCACGCAAAATGTCAATCCGTTCAATGGCATCGATTTCAGAGTGAATATACCGGACACGGATTTTTAAATTTGACAAATATTCGGTCAGATCTTCAGCCATGCGTTTAGTAAGCGTTGTGACGAGCACGCGTTCGTTTTTCTCAACGCGTTGACGGATTTCGTGCATAAGGTCGTCGATCTGATTTTTGATGGGGCGTACTTCGATTTCCGGATCGATCAAGCCTGTTGGTCGAATGATTTGCTCGATAATAACGCCGCCGCCTTTTTGTAACTCATATTCAGCAGGCGTTGCGCTGACGTAAACAACCTGATTCATCATTGATTCGAACTCTTCGAATTTCAACGGACGATTATCCAAGGCAGAAGGCAGGCGAAAGCCGTACTCGACAAGTGTAAGTTTGCGTGCGCGATCACCATTATACATTGCACGAACCTGTGGGAGCGTAGCATGCGATTCGTCGATAATCATCAGGAAATCTTTTGGAAAAAAATCGATGAGACAAGCCGGGCGTTCACCTTCCGCTCGTCCGGCGACGTGGCGGGAATAATTTTCGATGCCGGAACAATACCCGAGTTCCAACATCATTTCAATATCGTACTTGGTTCGTTGTTCGAGCCGCTGCGCTTCGAGTAATTTATTTTGAGAACGAAGTAGTTCCAGCCTTTCGGCCAATTCGGCCTGAATTCTCAAAATGGCCTGGTGCAGCTTACTTTCCGTCGTCACGAAATGGGTTGCCGGAAATACGATGGCGGTTTGCGATCGATGAAGAACTTTATTGGAAACCGGATCGTGATACGATATCTGATCGATTTCATCGCCGAACATTTCGACGCGGATATATTGATCTTCGTATGCCGGATAAATATCGATGACGTCGCCGCGTACACGGAACGTGCTGCGTTTGAAATCAAGATCGTTGCGGTTATATTGCATTTCCACGAGACGGGCGAGTATCTTATTGCGCTCGACTTTTTGGCCTTTTTCTACAAATACGTACATATCGCGATAATCTTCCGGCGACCCGATGCCGTATATGCAGCTAACCGATGCAACGATAATGACGTCTTTGCGCTCCAAAAGAGAGCTCGTGGCGCGCAACCGAAGCTTTTCAATCTCGTCGTTGATCGACATGTCTTTTTCGATAAACGTATCGCTGGAAGGAACATACGCTTCCGGCTGGTAATAATCGTAATAACTGATAAAATATTCGACGGCGTTGTCAGGAAAGAATTGTTTGAATTCGCCATACAATTGCGCCGCCAGCGTTTTATTATGCGACATGATCAGCGTTGGTTTGCCGATTTGAGCGATCACATTAGCCATGGTAAACGTTTTTCCTGAACCGGTAACACCGAGCAGCGTCTGATGTTTATCACCGCGCCGGATGCCGTCGATAAGTTTTTGAATAGCCGTAATCTGATCGCCTTCGGGCTTATAATCACTGACGAGATTGAATTTGGAATCTTTATAATGCATGGGTCGCTTTCGTTTAAGTGCGTGAACATAAGTAAAAAAATTATGGAAGGAAAGAGTGAAAGATGCATCGGATGCTCAAACTTCATGTTTCATCGGAATAATCCCTTGCATTACAGAATGGAATAGTTTAATTTCGTGAAACTTCTGAAGACCCATAAAAATTTAAAACATAAATACAAATATAATAAAAGGAGTGGATTATGAAGTTTTTCATTGATACCGCGAATTTGGACGAAATTCGCGAAGCCGCATCCTTAGGCGTATTGGATGGCGTCACAACCAATCCTTCGCTTGTAGCCAAAGAAAAAAATGTCAATTTTATCGAATTACTCAAGGAAATCTGTAAGATCGTTGACGGTCCAATTTCGGCCGAAGTTGTTAGCACCGATCTTGACGGTATTTTGAAAGAAGGTCATGAACTCGCTAAACTCCATTCCAACATAACCGTCAAATTACCGCTGATCAAGACCGGATTGCAGGCGTGTAAAATTTTCACGTCGGAAGGCATTAAGACTAATGTTACGCTGTGTTTTTCGCCGAACCAGGCGCTGCTTGCGGCCAAAGCCGGCGCGACGTTTGTCAGTCCGTTTGTGGGTCGTTTAGATGATATCAGCACCGACGGTATGCAACTGATCCAGGAAATTGTTACGGTGTACCACAATTATGATTATAAAACGCAAGTGTTGGTGGCCAGCGTGCGGCATCCGATGCATGTCGTCGAAGCTTGCCAAATCGGCGCTCATGTCTGTACTATGCCGTTTAAAGTGATCGAACAATTGATTCAACATCCGTTGACGGATATTGGATTGAAAAAATTCTTGTCTGACTGGGAAAAAATGAAAAGCGGAAAATAGTTAATCATTTACGTGCGTTCGATAGGTTGAAACTTTGAAATGTATTTGGTCGTTGAATCATCGAACGCATTTTTATTTTTAATTGAGGTAGAGTATTTATGAAACGCTTGTTTTTCGGATTGGTTTTTCTGATTGTGTCCGTCATGTCTGTTGTTTCACAGGATGATGTGACGTTTTCACGGCAAAACGCATTGACGCGCGCGATTAAAAAAGTCGTTCCGGCCGTCGTAGGTATCAATGTGGTTTCAATCAAAGAGTACACGTATCGCAATCCGTTTTTCAATGACGAATTTTTCAGTCAATTTTTTCCTAAGCAGAAATATTACGATAAAGTGAAGGGTTTGGGGTCGGGATTTATTATTTCCGAAGACGGATATATTTTGACGAACCAGCACGTTGTCGAAGGTGCAGTAGAAATTTTGATTACGCTGACTGATGGCTCTAAATATCCTGCGCAAATCGTCGGCTTAGATCAAACGACTGATCTTGCGCTGTTAAAAGTTAATCCCGATAGAAAATTAACGTTTCTGAAATTCGGCGATTCCGACGATTTGATTATCGGCGAATGGGTGATTGCTCTGGGAAACCCGTTCGGTCTTTTTGATATTAACAACCAGCCGACGGTAACGGTGGGCGTCATCAGCGCTACGCAACGGGATTTCGGCATGGTAGACGGCCAGCATGTTTATCAGAACATGATCCAAACAGATGCGGCCATTAACGGCGGCAATAGCGGCGGTCCGTTGGTGAATGCGCTTGGTGAAGTGATAGGAATTAACACGTTTATCTATAGCGGAAGTACCAATGCAAAAACCAGCATTGGAATCGGTTTTGCCATTCCTATCAATCGTATCAATAAAATTCTGAAGGAGCTGAAAGAAAAGGGTGCCGTTGACCGGACATTTACAATGGGATTCAAGTATCAGTCGGTTGATCGTATGATTGCGCAATACCTCGGGGTTGGCGATGTTCGCGGCATTGTGGTATCAGAAGTCGAAAAAAACGGTCCGGCTGAAAAATCAGGTTTGAAGGTTAGCGATGTGATTCTGACGATGAACGGGAAAAACGTAAACAATGAATACGACTTTCAAAAAATCATTCTCGGAGATGATTTACGCGTTGGTGACGTAGTGGATATGGAAATTGTTCGCGAAAAGAAAAAATTTAAGGCTAAACTGACGCTTGGAAAAGCGTCTTAATTCGGAAGGTTTTATCATGCAAGTAGCAAAAAATACGGTTGTGACGATCGACTACACGCTTACTAACGACGACGGCGAAATTTTGGATACTTCGAAAGGTCATGAACCGTTATCCTATATTCAGGGTATTGGTAATATTATTACCGGATTGGAAACGGCCATGGAAGGACGCGTTGCAGGCGACATATTCAAAGTATCGATTCCACCGGAAGATGCTTACGGTATTTGGGAAGAATCACTGATGCAGGTAGTGCCTATGAGTGCGTTCGGGGACATGGAAGGCGTTGAAATAGGAAATCAATTTCAAATCCAAACCGCCGAAGGGCCGCGTGTCATGACGGTGGTGGAAGTCACGGACGATGAAGTAACACTTGACGGGAATCATCCTCTGGCTGACATGACATTGAATTTCGATGTGGCCGTAGTCAACGTAAGACCAGCTACCGCTGAAGAACTCAGTCATGGCCATGTTCACGGAGCCGGAGGGCACCATCATTAGTTATTCGAATTCATAAGAAAATAAAAAACGCTGCAGTCAGATGCTCGCAGCGTTTTTTTATCGGGCTATTTTTAATGTGATCACAATTTCCTTCCAACCACCACCGTTTTTTTTGCATTTTTATTGAATCCTGTAATTTCGTCAATGACCTCAAGATACATAACATAAATTCCCATCCTGACAAAACGGTTCTGCTGATCTTTCCCATCCCAAGACACTTCTCTATAAACACCTGTTGGTGCATTATTGAGCAGCGTTCGAATGTGACGACCTTGATGGTCATAAATTTTCAGAGTGACGCGTGCTTGTGTAACCGGTAGTTCAATAATAATTTTTGTTTCTTCGTTACGATCGATGAAAAAAGGATTCGGTGTAGCGCTGAGTTTAATTTTTTTCGGTTGCTGTCCACCGGCAAAAATACTGTTGACTTCACCCGGAGTACCGCCTTCGATAAAGACGCAAGAGCCCCAGTTAACAGCTTGACTTGCATTAGCCGTTGGATTAATCTTTTCAAGAGCGATACCCTCGCCGCCGCCCCACGACGCCAGATAGTCGACGCTGTCGATTGCTGATCCGATCCAATCTCGAAGGATAATTCTTGCGCCTGTATTTTGTAAAGTTTTCCATGAAGAAGGAACGATGATCCGGTCCGTATTGAGATCAAATCGGTCTGAAAAGGTTTTGTTTTGTGCTATGACAATGTATGCTTTCGGGGCTACTGAAACTGATGATTGCGTAATAAGCATCTTATCGTCATTAATTTGCAATACCCAGTTTGACAAAGATATGGCTGAATCTCCGGGATTATATAACTCAATGTATTCCGGTTCATCTGAAAACGAACTGAACATGATTTCATTGATAATGAGCGAATGCTCCGGAAAAGGAGTGGCTGATAAAATGCTATTGAGTTGTCCTGGAGTCGATCCCTGAGCAGCCACACACGTCGTCCAATTGCCGGGATCGTTGGAAAGGCCGCCGATGTCAATTCGTTCAATGCTTATGCCTTTCCTTCCGCCCCACGAACTGAAATAATAAACGCTATCGACCACTACTCCGACAGAGTCGGCCAGATAAACGGCGTCATCCGTATTGTTCAGGCTTGGCATTGATGGAATAACGATAATCAAACTATCCGGAATGGCAGCATTTTTGGGTAAAGATTTTTTTTGAAATTTTGAATGAAATGCCGTATCCGAAGTCAGAATTCTAAACGATTGAGGAAAAAGCCAATAATCGTTCGTAACAATTGTTTTCTGTCCGGATGCATCGCCGATTTTCCAATTCCTTAAGTTCAGAATCTCATCGCTGCGATTATAAATTTCTACAAATTCCGATTGAGTCGAGTCAGGTTCATACAAAAACTCATTGATCACAACAGAAAAAGATTGGACACCGAAACTGAGATTTTGGAAGGCCGAATTATTTTCTATTCTCTGATCATCGGTAAAATCAATGACCACGAAAATTTGCGGCGAAACTCCGGAAACTCCAGGCGTTGTCCACGCAAACGTAATTACCATGGAGTCGTTTTCAGCGAGATTATTAAACGATTGATGAGATATTTCCTCAGTGGTTTCCGGCAGATTGTTGTTATTGCCGTCGTAAAATGCCGTGACGGTAAATGATGCTGTGATGGGCTGTAAACCGATGTTTCGGATAAGAGCGTGAATCGAAACGGGTTCGCCAACAGCCGGATGCGCCGGCGAAAATGTAATGTCTTTTTTGAATAAAGCGATATCGAGCGGGACCGGTGTGACGCTATTGATTTTCCCGGGAGTAGCTCCGAATGGATTTATAGAAGAATGCCAATTGGCCGATGAATATGAATTCCCGGCAGCGCTGATGCGTTCAAGTGAAACATCTGTTGACCCGCCCCATTTCGATTCGTACATCAAACTATCAATGACCGCACCTACGCTGTCGAAAAGGCCAATCATATCGCCGCTATTATTCAGCGTTGGGAATGATGAAATGAAAAGCTTTTTTGACACATTCGGAAATTTTAAATTAAACTGGTTGGAGTCTTTACCAACGACAACATATTCTCCTGGATAAATAGGTGAGGAGGGGTTGGTAATTGTAATTTTCGTTGCAAAGTTGGTCTGATCGGAATTGCCGTCAGCGATGGTCCATTTTTTTAAATCAATAGTATCGGGACCCGGGTTATATAATTCAATCCATTCGGTCGCGCCGGTGCCGGGAACATAATTAATTTCGTTGATGATGATGCTTGATCGTCTTGTTCCTATTAAAAGGGAATGCGACGCAGAATTATTTTGCGCGCGTTGATCGGCATTATAGTCAATTCGAACAAAAATGATTCGGCCTGCTTGTGCTGTATCGTTGATCATTGTAATGAGCGAGTCGCCCGCAGCTAGTAGGACTACATTCTGTTGCAAGAGTATAGTTGTATCCGCTCCGGCAATCCTGAATACATTGACGCTAAAATTTTCGCTGGCCAGCAATCCGACATTGTGTACTTTGCTGAAAATGGTGAAGACTTGCCCGAATATAGGAAAACCTGGCGAGAAAGTGATATCCGCTGCCGATATGCTCAAATCGTAGCTGGCCGGTGTGGCTGTATTTTCTGTCCCGGGAGTGCCGCCAATAATTGCTGTAGTTGATTTCCAATTCGTGACACTGTTCGAAGCGCTGTCGGCGAGCCTTCGTTCAAGCGATATTCCGACGCCTCCACCCCAACCGGAACGGAAACGTACGCTATCGATTGTAATGCCGGTCGGAGTGATGATTTTTACAACGTCGCCGCCGTTGTTCAGGGAAGGTAACCCCGATAAATAAATTCTTTTGATGGCATTGTCTAATGTGCCATAATGCTGATGAAAGGATGTCGAGTCCTGGATAATTACGGCATAGTGTCCGGCGCGCAGACTGTCAGCTTTATTGGTGAGCATAATGACCGAAGAGGAGTCACCAATTTTCCACGATTGGAGGCTGATGTCGTTGTCGGTTCGGTTGAATAATTCCACCCATTCGGGAATTTCGCCGGAAATAGCATTGTAAAGAAATTCATTAACGACAATAGAACCCGGAGCAGCCGAAACTACAATCGAGTCGCGGCGCGAATTATTGGTAGCTTTTTCATCAGGCGAGGGGTTTAAACTATTAATTGGAATTTCAACAATGTAATAATGTTTGCCAAGGGTAACATTTAAAACTGAAAATGAAATGATGGTTGAATCACCCGAGGCGAAATTGCCTGAATAATTTTCAGTGTTTTTTAATTCATCAATGTCGGCGATTAAATTTTTATTTAAATCTTCATAGAGGTTGGCAGTAAATCCATTAATGGCATTCACGCCCAAATTTTTGATTGGAACATTAATTTGCAATGATCCACCGGCCACAGGAACTAGCGGAGAAAAATTCATTGGAACAACGGCGACGTCGAAAGCCGGAATAGTTTCAAGCGAATCGATAATAACATTATTGGCCAATACCGTGTCCATAGAGGGCAATGTACTGTCGCCGACGATTTGAGCCATATAAATATGCTTTCCCGCCGACAACGGATTGGTCGTTATCGAAACTATAGCCGAGTCGCCGCGATTGAGAAGTGTTTCAGAAGTGACAGAATCAATTGCTTCCGAAGGATCGGCCGAATAATTGGCATTCAGATCCTCATAAAATTTTATTTTAAAAGTCTCGACGTTGTATATACCGATATTTTTAATGTTTGCGGAAATTTGAACCGAATTGCCCGTTGGCGGAGAAAGAGGATTAAATTGAAGCGGGCTGGATTTGATCGAAAGGTCGGTTTCCGGCGGCGCGCCGGGAGTACCTAGTAAAAAAATACTATTCGTCCAATTGTTTGGTGCGTCGTCATTGACTAAGTTAATTTTTTCATCTGAAAAACCTTCCGTGTTACCGAGCGAATAACGGTATCTAGCGATAGTATCTCGTGGAAAAGTTTTGATGAGCATCACCGTTTCGGATGCTGAATTATTCAATCCTCCCGAACCAAAAGTAGTGCCCTGAATTTTTAGAATCCGCGCTGTATCAGGAATTATATTTCTATAAAGCCCTGATGAGATGGAGTAGTCAGTGTCAAAAATAATTGCAAATTGCCCGGGATAAAGCAGAGTGCCTTCCGTGGTGCCTATTACTTTATCTGAGTCGTTTCCCCCGGCGCTATCGGATATAATCCAGTTCGACAAATCATAAGTCAGCGTCTTACTGTAATTATAAACTTCTATGAATTCATCAGTGGTTTCACTTCCGGAAGGGTCGAACATGACTTCTGTAATGGTCAAACTATCCGTAGGGGCCGACTGAAGCCCCGGGATCCACACTAAAAGCGTGAATAAAAAAAACATGAATCGATTAGACATGACGCTACGATGATGGTGATTTTATTCTTTTAATTTAGATACGGCGCCGCTTTGAAATTGCAAAAGATGAACCGACGTATTGGCGCGGGAATCTTTTGAGAATCGGATAGTATTATGAATGCCGTTCCACTCGATCCCTTTTTCGAGTTCGGCCTGAATATCTTCAGATAAATAGTTTCCTTTTTTGATGATTTCTGAAATCAACTCCATCAGATCATACCCGTACACTCCTTCCCTTCCGGCATCGTATCCGAATTTTTGACGGTAGGCTTGCAGAAAATTTTTAGTTCGCGTTTCGCCGTTATTAACAAAATATTCCGAAATAAAAATCGCTCCGTTAACATAATTTTGTTGCAGTTTGAGTTCGGTCAGATCGTACCAATTATCGCCGCCGAGTAATTGTGTTTTAATATTATAGAAGGCAAGTTGCGGCGCGATATATTTGATATCATCGGAGTAGATCGGAAGAAAAACGGCGTCGATATTCGTCAGAGGTGTTTTAAAATCTTCTGGGTTATCAGGATCAACGGGAAAGTAACGGTTGTAAATAGAATCGATTTGTTGAATACTCCAAACGCCTTTACTGATAGCACCATTAACCTGATCGATGAGCCCAAGTTTGCGAATCGTCGTAATCTGAGCGCGGTAATCCTGCGTATTATCATAAAATTTTTGTGATACGACGACGTGGCCACCAAAAGATTCTACTGCAGCAGAAAAACTAGTAGTTGCAGTTTCTCCGTAAGCATCCGACGGAGCAAGGATTGCAAACTTTTTAAGTCCCATTTTCTGAACGGCATACCGTGCGATCGCCCTGCTGCGTGTTTCAACGTCCACATTGGCCTGATAAATATACGCGCCAATGTCCGTTAGGTCGGACTGTGTGGCGGTAGGAGAGATCATTGGCATATGACGAAAATTGGCTACGACTGCTGCTGCGGCCATCATCGTACTTTCTGCCGGCCCGATGATCAGGCTGATCGAAGGATTGTCCGTCAAAGCTTGAGCCGCTTTAATACATTGCACGATATCGGATCGATCGTCATACGTGATCAATTCAATTTTAATCTTATTGGATTCATTGTATTTCGCAATCGCCAGTTCGACTCCGTTTTTGACCGATTTACCGATTTCGGCATAAGGACCGCTTAGAGATACGATCAATCCGATCACTACAGGTCCGTCATTTTTCTCATCGGCTTCTTTCAACAAAGCTTTTGCAATTTTGATATCGTCATGCTTCGGATTGAGTTTGATAAATTCTTCAAGAATTGATGAGGCTTTTCGATAACGTTCGATGGAAATAAGTTTTCGTGCGTAGAATAATTGCAGATCATTGTTAGTAGAAACGAGCGGAGCAATCTCCTGCGACGACAGCGAATACTGTATCATCTGGTCGAGTATAAGCGCAGCTTCTTCGGATGCTTGCTTATTTTTTGAATTTTTAATTTCCGTTAGCTTCTTGATTGCACTTTCGTATTGACGCGATTCATAGTCAGCCTGTGCTAATTGAAGCAATGCGTCGTCGCGGTAATCGGATTTTGGAAATTTCTCTAAAAGTAACGATGCCGTTTGTGCGGAGCGCTGCATCAGTCCGGTCTGGCTGTATGTTTTTGATAATAGTAATAACGATGCCGAAGTGTAAGAACCCGATGGATACTGTTCGAGCAGATTCTGAAGGGAGTGCAAGGATTCATCATAGCGGTGAGCTTGATAAGCTTGCAAAGCCTGGTTAAAAAGTTTTTTTTCGTTTGGATCGTTTTGAGCAAGGAGGGATACGGTAAAAAGGCATAATGCCAGTGACCAGGAATATTTCATGCAAATAATGTTAGTGTGTGTATGAAGGGAATTCTTTAAGAACCTTTGAAAATATAGAATTTCCATCAAAGAGTTCAACTAAAAAATGGTAACAATTTTTAGTTTGACAATCCACAATGAGTTGTTTATATTGCCGTCCCTTAAGATAAAGACTGAAAGTTAAGAAATTAAATATAAATAAAACCATACAGGAGCATCTCGCATGCCTAATCACAAGTCGGCTGAAGAACGTGTCCGTCGCAATGAGCGCGACAATAGTAAAAACCGTCACTATAAAAGCTTGTTGAAAACGTCTTTAAAAGCGGTTACTTCGGCGAAAGATAAAAAAGCCGCAACGGAAAGTTTGAATGCTTTCGTGAGTTTGGTAGATAAGATGGTTGTAAAAGGTATCCTGCACCGCAATAAAGCAGCCAATACCAAATCAAAAGTTGCCAAAAAAGTTCAAGCAATGGCTTAAGAAAAAACCGGGTTCGCCCGGTTTTTTAGTTTATGGCCAATTGAAGTTTTGCGGCCTCTTCTTTTAAAACTTCTTTATCGACGAATGGTTTCTTTTCATCCTTGATATATTGAAATCGTTCGTGTCCTCTTCCTGCAATAACCACAATGTCTCCGGCCTGTGCTGTTTTTATCCCTTCCGCTATTGCTAATCTCCGGTCTTCGATCACCTTATAACGATCCGTTGTCATACCTGCAATGATGTCCCGAATAATTGCGGTGGGCTCTTCAAAGTGAACATCATCGGTTGTGACAATAACCAAATCCGATAATCGCGATGCAATAGCTCCCATTAACGGACGTTTGGAAGGATCGCGGCTGCCGGGGCAACCAAAAATCGTAATGATCCGGCCATTGCCCCGAATGGAGTCTACGGCGGTCAACAGTTTTTCAAGGCCGTCAGGAGTGTGAGCAAAATCGATAACGACACTGAAATTGTCGGCGTCCAGCCACTCAAATCGCCCGTCAACACCCGGCAATATGGGAAGTTCGGACAGGATTTTTTTCGAATCAAAGCCAAGGCGTATCATGGTCGCATAAACCGCCAACATGTTATACGCGTTGTATTCGCCGATCAAACGCGTTTGAAGAATCAACTGTGAGCGTTCGTACGTTATTTGAACTTTTTGAAGACGGGTTGTCGGATCGAATTGCGATCCTGTCAATTTAAAAGTGTCGGCTGCTTTTCCGTAATCAAACGATATCCGTCGCAGAGCTTTGCCGCGCTGAAAAATTTTTCCGCCGTAAGGATCGTCAGTATTAATCACCATAAAGCCGGTGGGTTTGATCATATCGAATAGTTGCGATTTGGCCTGAAAATAATCATCCATCGTCGGATGTAATTCGCGGTGTTCGTGTGTCAGGTTGGTAAAAATCGCAGCATCGAAAGCCATTCCCCAGACGCGTTTGAGTTTGAGAGCATGCGACGATACTTCCATGACTAAAAATTTTGCACCGCGATCATAACCTTCCCGGATAATTCGATGAATTTCGAATGCCGGCGGAGTCGTGTAATCCGTCGGATAATAAGTACCGGCGACATAAATTCCTGTTGTACCGATGAAGACGGACGATTGCGAAAAGGATGTTAAAAGATGGTGAATCATGGTGGCAATAGTTGTTTTGCCATTGGTGCCGGTCACGCCGATCATCGTCATGTTGATAGTATCGGTTTGATAAAATTTTATGGCCGTTTCGGCCATAAATTGATGGATATCGCTGACATGGATGTAAGCAATGTTTGGCCGAATCAGCTGAGGCATGTGTTGCGAGACAATGACCGAAGCCCCTTTGGCGAGCGCATTTTCGATAAATGCATTACCGTCACGCTGTTCGCCGGTTATTGCAAAAAACATTTCTTGAGGGCGAATGAATCGTGAATCGCTATTGAATCCGGCGACGGCAACGTCCGTTGGACCTTTGATAGTAATGACAAGCGGTTGGGAAGCAATTAATTCGGAGAGCAGGCGGTTCATTTGAGCAGGCCGTTATCGTTGGATTGAATATTAAAATACGCCATGACTGATTCCATACTGGACGAAAATTTTTTCAACGTACCGGCGTATTGTTTATAACGTTCGCTGGCGGCGGCCAGTTCAACGATGTCATTGGAAATATCGGTAAAAGAAACGGAAATTTGCTGATTGGCCATACGTTGTTGCTGGATCGCGATGTAAATTTGTTTTGCGGCGTCGGCTGATTTTTTTGCCCACTCGGAAATTTCCCTAAAATACTGGTATGTCATCTGAGCGGATTGATACGTGTCTTCAACTTTTTCGGAGTTTTCTTGTGACGCAACGACCAAACGCGATGTGGCATCCTGAATTGTTTCCGTCAACATCTTGATACTATGAATCGATTTGGTCACGCGGTCTGACAATCCGCGTACTTCGTTGGCGACGACTTTGAAGCGCTTGCCATATTCGCCGGCTGAACTTGCTTCGATAGCCGCATTCAATGCGATAAGATTCGTTTCGTCGGCAATACTGATAATCAGATTCAATACTTGCTCGATTTCCTGAATTGCTTCACTCAGTTGAATAATGTCCGATACGCTGACGTGATTCTGCTCGCGGACAGCCGACATTAGTTGAACCGTATTGTTCATATTCGTCAAACCGTTGGTAGCGTGTTTTTCAGTGTCTTCTGCAAAGTTGACGACCGAACTGGCGCTTTCGGAGATTTGTTTCGACGATTCCAAAAGTTCATTCAATGTTGAAGAAGTCTGTGTAACCGACGCCGATTGGCGAACCAGCGATTGATTTTGTTCGGAGGAAATATCCGCCATGAGATTGGATGCGGCGTGCATTTCACTGCTGTGGGTTTGCAATTGGTTAATTTTATCCTGAATCATTTGTACGACATCATCCAGCCGGTTATTCAGCAAGCCGGTTTCGTCGGGTGTGAGTGAAACAGTTACTTCACCGAATTGTCCCTGATGGACGGCGCCCAATGTTTTTTCTAATCGCGACAAAGCGCCCGTAAAACGGTACACCATCAACCAAACGATCAGTGAAAAAGCTGCGCAGATTCCAAGCGTACTGAGTAACAGATCTCCCGAAAACCGGCGAATTTCATGGTCGGTTAGCAGCGGTAATTTTGCCGGTTTCTGGATGATCAAAATTTGCAGCCGTTCATGGTGAAACTCCGCTTTTGACCAGGCGTTGACCGCTAAAACGGCTGTTGCCAGCAAACAAACCATGAGGATTTTATGTTTGATCGAAAGCGTTTGTGATAGGTCAATAGGGAATCCTTCATGTCGCAATGCCATCAGTGGCGGCGTTACGTAACGTTCCATCACCAGATAATCTAACGCAATCGTAAAAATAACGGCAATAAATATATCGTTGGTTAGTTCATTGGATGATCCCCATATCATCGACGGTAAAACGGTACATACCGAAAACAATACGAATTCAATAATAAACAATTGTCGGGGAAATTCAATCAGATCGCGTCCAGCTTTTTCGAATTGAGTACGAGAAGGTTTTTTTAATGAGATCGCTTTGTGTGCAGTATAAAGCATTTTCCGGTGAATCAAGAACGTCAACCCGAGGTAAGCCATAAATCCCAGAATAACCGGTGTGTCAATGACCGGATGGATTGAATCTCTTGTGAATAAAGAGGAGAAAGCTAAAAACAAGCATAAACCTGCCGCATGCGTCAGGCGGGAATATGCAAACGCCGAAGGAAAATACGTCGCACGGTTTGTATTAAAAAAATGCTGAAAGGATAAACGTTCGGCGATATTCCGTATCATGACACTCCGGAAAGGTTGGTCGTCGGGATGTTTTGAAAGTAATTATTTACGCCGCTTTTTGCAAGAACAGAATCGAAAGCCTTACATAAAAAACAAACCCGATGCATCAGGCATCGGGTTTTCCGTAAGGAGCAAGGTTAACAGAGTTAAATGGCATTTATAATTTTAGATCATGACTTTGTGCTAAGAATTAGTAAATAAAATGCAAGGAGTAAGGTTGCGAACAAAGCGACCGGGTAGAAAATTCCTGTATTGCCCGTCAGGACATGCGGCGAATAAAAAATATATCCGATGCTGGTCAGAATGACTCCTAATAACAAGAACCCGGTAATTCGTAATAATGTTTTGTTACGCATAATTTCCTCCACATTGATCTGTTCCGCTTGTCTTTCCATCGAAAAATCTCATATCTGGTTCATAGTGAATTTCATGTGGTGCTGACTATAACATTTCAATTCCAATGCCAAGTTTTTATAAAAATCCAATTAAGTCTAAATAATTGAAATATATATAAATACATTGAAAGCATTTGAATTGCATAGTTGGTTTTTAGTTTGATTGTGTGTTTCGTAACAAACTAACTGTATCACAATGATACAACCTGTGTTTTGGATTTAACAAGTTTTTGGCTTGATTTTTCAATGCTTTATCTTTAAGTTAAATGGACATAACGATGACAAAAATTCATGCAACTTGCTCTTGACTTCAGAGTAAATCCCATTGTCAATGAAATGCCTGTGAGTGAGCAGGTTGATTCAGTCACGTTGCATGAAATTTTCCGGAAGACTTATGGGTTTTATAAAGGTCGTTCACGGAAAGATATTATTGTCAAAGAATTTCATATCTGTTTTTTTCGGTATTCCGGTCTCAAGCATACCCTACGTATTCATCATCATCTTGCAGTCATCAGGCTTAGCGAATGGTCGCGGTGCGAAAGCGCTGACTTTTTCGAAGCGTTGGCACATATTCTGTGGTCAAAAATTTTTAGTGTAAAATGTCCGCTTCACTATCAGGAGAAATACCGGGAACGTGAACGGACTCTAATGGAGCAAATTCCTTCAGGACAAGACGGTTCTAAAAAAATTATTCGACCTCCCAAAGGGAGCGTATATGACTTACAGGCGATAATGGACGGATTGATCAACACATATTTTTCGGTGGAAGGGTTCAAGGATGTTAATATTGGCTGGAGCCATAAGAAAGCCATTCGGCGACTCGGTCATTACGACGGATCGGCTAAAGCGATCGTATTAAGCGCAGCTTTGGATCATAGATCGGTTCCGCCTTTTGTCATCGAATCGATAGTTTATCATGAAATGTTACACCATCTGAATCCTGTCGAATTCAAAAAAGGACGCCATGTGATTCATACCAAAGCATTCAAAAAAATGGAAGAAGCATACCCTTTCATGAATGAAGCCGAGACGTGGCTAAAACAGTCGTTCCCGGGATTCGTTCGTCGTCAACAACGTAACCAATGGACGAGTTGATATGCCTGGGCGATTATTGATTACTGGCGGAACTGGAACACTGGGCAGTCATCTGGTTAGAATGGCCGACGCTGATGGACGGTGGGATGAAATTCATTCGACCTACTGTACGTTGAATCCGAATTTTCATAAAATTTTCTGGCATTACATGGATGCGCGCAATTCGATTAGTCCGATTCTGGAAAAAATCAAACCGGACTGCGTTATTCATACGCTCGCGATGACGTCGCCCGATGCGTGTGAATCCAAAAAATTGGATGCGTGGCAAATCAACGTCGAAACTACCAAGGAAATAGCCGATTATTCGCATGCGCATCAGATTCGTATGATTTTTACTTCAAGCGATCTGGTGTTTGACGGTGAGAAGGGCAATTATTTTGAAGACGATACATTCAATCCGGTTAGTTTTTACGGTGATACAAAAGCTGAAGCCGAGCAAATTGTGAACGAACGCATGGGACGATTGTTGAACGTGCGAATCAGTCTTTTATACGGTTTTAATTTAAATTTACGTCAGATTTTTTTTGATCAGATGGTTACATCGATTAAAAACAAACAACCCATCGTCCTTTTCAGCGATCAGTTCAGAACCATGATGAATGTTTCCAATGCCGCAGCATGTCTGCTCGAACTAGCGGAAGGTGAGCAGACCGGTCTATTGCATCTTGGCGGGCCGGAGCGGATCAGCCGGTTAGATTTCGGCAAGCGCCTCGCTAAATTTCTCGGCGTCAATGCCAAAACCTTATCATCGCAGCCAATGTCGGCAATAAAAAGTAGAGCGCGCCGGCCGGCGGATGTTTCATTGAATACCGACAAAGCAAAATCGATTCTCAAAACCCGAATTCAAACTATTGAAGAAGGATTCGAACAGGTTTTTAACTCATAAAAAAAGGAGGCGTTATGTCAGGTCCCGGTTCAAGCGATTTGCAAGGCTATTATGCGATTATCGAACAAGTTATTTCCGGTTTAGGCGTTGCGCCTGACGTCTGTCGTGTCAAGGATCAGAACGGTGCTGTGACGCCCGGGCAGTGGAATTTAGTTAAAGGGTCTGCGAATATTTATGTCGATGTGTACACGACGCAGGATGGTTACGCTTATTGTTGTGTCGCGTCACCGATCATGAAAATCGTGACTGCGAATACGGCTGGATTGTACGAAAAATTATTGAAACTGAATCATGATATGTATGCGGCGAGTTTTTCGATCAATCAGGGGTGGGTATGGCTGAGAATTTTACGGGAATGTGCGGGAATGGATGCCGCCGAGTGTCGAGCGATGTTTGACCGCGTTGGATGGTACGCCGATCAATACGACGATGAATTGAAAAAAGAATTCGGCAGTTAGTTATTTCAGTTGTTTGGCTTTGTGAGCCATGGCGTCAATTTTCTTGGCAAAAAGTTTATGTGCTTCGTCTTTTTCCGCGCCGCTGAAACTTTCCATGAAGATTTTATAACTGCGGAGGACGCCGGCAACGACATTTTTGGCCTCGATGATTTCACGGTCTTCTGCGCCATCGACCAGCGCTATATCCAGGGTCTCCATGGCTTCTTCGATTTCCCGCGCCATTGTGATCGATTTTTCTTTGGATTCAATGTCCATAACGTTGGGTAGTTGAGATTCAAAGTTTCTTGGTTAAAAGTAAAGAAAAAATACTGTTATTTGCAATTGTCAATATGAAATCAACGGCAATTCACGATTGGGTCAAAAAACGGCAGGATGAGTGGATCGCTTTACGGCGGCATTTGCATTCATTTCCTGAATTGAGCCATAAAGAATTCAAGACATCACAGTATGTGGCCGAATTTCTTCAACGTGAAGGAATTGCGGTGCAAGCTGGCGCAGCTGTAACCGGTTTGGTCACTCAAAACAAAGGCCGCGTAAATCGTACGATCGGGTTGCGCTGTGATCTGGATGCACTGCAAATTACCGAAGAAACGGGTTCGCCCTTCGCAAGCCGCCATCCCGGCGTGATGCATGCGTGCGGGCATGATGTGCACACCTCCGTTGTTGCCGGTACGAATGTAATATTACATGCATTGCGTGATAATCTGCCGGGAAACGTGAAATGCATTTACCAGCCTGCGGAAGAAGCGGACCGTGGCGGCGCGGAAATGGTAATTCGCGAAGGGTTCATCGACGATGTCGAAGCGATGTTCGGTATTCACGTCGACCCGTCGCTTCCAGTAGGAAAATTCGGCGTCCGCGCTGGCGCAATGATGGCATCGATCGATTTTTTTGAGATCACAGTCCGCGGGCCTGGCGGTCATGGTGCGCGGCCGCATCAAACCGTCGATACGCTTTTTGTCACATCACAAGTCATGAATGCGCTTTACCAAATGCATAGCCGGCGATTCAGTGCGCTGGAACAACCGTCCGTGATCTCGATCTGTAAAATCAACGGCGGACATCAGGCCAATGTTATTCCGGCGTCGTGCACATTTGCCGGTACTTTCCGTACGTTCGATGATGCTGTGCGCGTTCAACTGCGCCAATTAGTTGAAGAGACGGCAGTGAGCATTAGCCGTGCACATGGCGCGGAATGTGAAGTTCGTATCACGCCCAATGCACCACCGGTCATTAATGATGAACGTTTAGGTTTGTTGGTTGAAGAAACAATTGCCGAAGTTTTTGGAGAAGAAAGTATTGTTCGTTTAGAACATCCAATGACGGCGAGTGAAGATTTTGCGTATTATCGCGAAAAGTGTCCGATTTATTTCCTTAGGCTCGGTATTGCGTCCGGCGAAGCCACGTCGTATCCGTTGCATAGCCCAAAATTCAATGTGGATGAACGAGTGATAGGTTATGCTGTGGAATTATTGAGTAATTTGATGATCCGGTATTTTGAAAAATAGTTTTCAAACAAGATTTCGATCCAAGCACGAATATTAAATAATTCTGACGATTTTGACATTAAAAAAAGAGGACCCGCATCGCTAACACACTGGGCAATGCGGGTTTAATTAGAAGGAGGATGAGGCTTTTATTTCAATACAGCATCCTGCTGTAGCGATTACTAGTTAATTCGGCTGATCATGTTTTTGGGAAATACTGTTTCCAAAATATTGCGGCATTGATTCTCAAGTTCTGCCGGGAAACTCCAATAATGCACATTGTGAAAGTTTCCGTATGCATAGCCAAAAGGGGACAGTTTGAATTTCGCTTCGAGAACCTGTTTCGTATCGCGCGAAGGAATACTGAATATTACGCGATGCTGATTCGTAGTCAAAGCTTTCATAAAACCTCCCGCTTTTTTTAAATTGCGTTATCTAAAGTAACGATTACTAAATGAATCAATTTCCGTGCCCATGTTTCCGAGAAAATTACATTTTTTTAATTCATTGGTTTTTTTAAATTTGAATAAATATGTGACTGCAAGTTTTTAAATTCAGTTGTGTAAAAAACGAGTCAGCTATTGTAGTTTTGCCTCAAAATGATTCATATCAATAAATCCGTATTTAAAGGGCTCTGTAGAGCTTTCTAAAATAAAAAACTCTCATGGAAAATTTTTTTAATCTTACGGGATTTGACAGGTTTTATGCCATTAGTGTTTGGCAACAGGAGCCTGATGACTTTCGGATAAGCGTTGTATCATGCAAATTATATGAAATATCAGAAGTTTTATCGGGAAAAATATCGCCGTCGAACCGGGATAAATTAGCCAAAGAAATAATGCAGAATTATAGCGATTGTCCTTGGGTGATGTGCCAAAAGGAAAACACATTTTTTGTGTTGGGGGAGGGATCGGCCGATCAGGCGCTTTTGATGCAACAGGAAATATGGGATGTAAGCGAATTAACGGGAATGTTTTTTCCTTTGCTTGGCGACGTTTCGCTTCCTTCACTTCACCGGTTTTATCTTCAAGGCGAAGGTTCGATCGACGCAGCGTTACCAGTTATTTTCCTAAGGATATTAGAGCACCTGGTACGAATGCCTCTCAAAACAGTCACAACGCTTGGACGCTTGCTGGAAGCAACACCACGGGAGGAGTTGAAGAAACTTTTTGCGGATGCGGCGGCATTTGCCAAGGACGCTCCGGAAGTCACGTTTCATTATCCGCGTGTAACGCCGCCGCCTGCGCCGTCGAATGTGGTCGGCGAATCGGCGAATCCAGTGTCTTCGGATACAGTCGAACCTGTAGGCCGGCAAATGGTCGAAAAAATTTTTGCCGGCGGCGGTTACCTGAACGCTCATTTTGACGCCTATGAAGAACGTGAGGAACAGATCCGATTGGCTTTGGAAATCAATGAGGCATTCAATCAGTCGAATTTTATTTTAGCTGAAGCGGGAACAGGAACAGGCAAGTCGCTGGCGTATCTGGTTCCGGCGGCACTGTGGACGGCAAAAAACAAGCTATTCGGTGAATCGGCCGTCGTCAGCACACACACCAAAAATTTGCAGGACCAGCTTTTCTATAAAGATATCCCGCTTCTTAATCAAATTTTGCCGGTTAATTTCCGCGCGGTTTTATTGAAAGGCCGGAGCAATTATCTCTGTATGAAAAAGTGGAAAGAAATTCTCAACGATCCTGGCTCGTTTCTGACGCCGTCCGAACGTGAGAAAGTTGTGCCACTCGTTTTCTGGTCACAACAAACGCAGACCGGTGATATCAGTGAATGTACCGGATTTTCCTTTGAAGAGAATCTGGCTTTGTGGCACAAACTAGCGTCGGAAAGCGTGTATTGCCAGGCACAAAAATGTAACAGCAGTGAGGAGTGTTTTGTCAAAAAAATCCGCGAAGAGTCCAGGAAAGCGCACGTTACCGTCGTGAATCATTCATTGCTGTTCTCGGATCTGGTGACTGAAAACTCCATTCTCGGCGATTATCCGAACCTGATCATTGATGAAGCGCATCATCTTGAGCGCACGGCACAATCCTATCTGGGGCTTGAATTTTCAATGTGGGCTGTAAAAAATATGTTGTCCACTTTGTATGAGCGCGATCAATTTGAAACCGGTTTGTTTATTCGAATTCGTCAAAAGCTCAAGCAATCCAAATTATCGGCTGGCGAGTCCCGACAATTTATGAATTTACTGACAGCGGCTTCGGATACATGCGGACGCTGGTGGGCCAAAACACAGACGTATCTTCAGCGGATGACGCTTGATGCGTACGAATGGACCAACAAACAACCCGGCAAAGAAATGTATTTTACAAAGCACCGGTACACCCTTGAATCCAGTCTGTTGAAAAAGGAATGTAATGAACGTACCGAATTTATTGAAGCCGCTGCAGAAGTGTCAAACCAACTTGCAATACTTGTGGATACAATGAAGGATTGGCAATCGGATGTATTTGAAGAAGCGGATGAAATGCGCCAGCTATTGATGTTAAGATTACAGGAAGTGGCCACGCTGATGACAACGTTTGAGCAATTGGCGAAGGCCGAACAAAAAAATTTCGTCTATTGGTGCGAATTGCCTATGCGAGAAAAATCGTATGATTTACGTTTTTACGGCGTTCCGCTGAATATCGGGGATATTCTGCAGACGGTATTGTTCAATAAGCTTCACACCTGTGTGTTTTCTTCGGCGACGTTGTCCGTATCAGGAAGTTTTAATTATTACAAAAGCCGGGTAGGCCTCGAATCATTCCCGGATACTAAGTTGTGTGAATTTTCGGTCGGATCGCCATTTAACTTTGAAGAGCAATGTCTTTCTCTGGCATTGGCGTTTATGCCGGATCCGACACATGCTTCATTTAGCTTACATTGTAATGAAGTGTTGTCCAGAATAATCAGGCGGTACCGGCGCGGTGCGCTGATTCTTTTTACGTCGTATGCGATGATGCGTGACAGCTACAAACAATTGAAAGAAAGCCTGGCTAATGACAATATTACGTTACTGATGCAAGGCCGTGACGGCTCGAGAACGGCGCTTGCTGAACGCTTTCGCAAAGATCGGACGTCGGTTTTGTTGGGAACAGACAGTTTCTGGGAAGGGGTGGACGTTCCCGGCGATGCGCTGGAATTGCTGGTTATTACGAAATTGCCGTTTGAAGTGCCGAGCGACCCTTTGGTAGCGGCGAAGATGGAGCGCATCGAACGAAATGGCGGTAAACCCTTTTTCGATTATTCTGTTCCGGAAGCAGTGATCAAATTTCGCCAAGGCTTTGGTCGCCTGATTCGTAGTAAAACTGATCGCGGTGTTGTATTAATTATGGACAATCGTGTTTCAACCAAAGGCTACGGAACGACCTTCACAGGCTCTCTTCCAACGAGTACCTATATGATGCCGAATGAAAAAGAATTGACAGCCGCCCTGGATGAGTTTTTTGAAAAGAAATAAATCCGCTTTTTGCAAACAGTAATAAAAAAAACCCCGATGTTGATTCAACATCGGGGTTTTTGAATTTCAGTAAGAATTAGAATTCTTAGAATGTGTAACGCATGCCGAATTGAATCTGCCAGCGTGAATTCAAGTCGTTGGTTTGGAAACGTTTCGGAAGCGTAACTACACCGGCTCCACTTACATTACCGAAGGTAAACGCAGGTTGACCACTTATTACACCGCGGTAAATGATGTTAGTATTGTCTTGGTTATTGACAAATTTTTCAACACCCATGCTCTTGTCGATGAAGTTGAATAGGTTCAACAGATCCATGGTGAATTCAAATTTTCCTTTTGCAATGTCGAGAGGAACAACTTGAGCAAAATGGAAATCAACGCGGTTTACCCACGGTTCGGTGCTAGCATTTCTTTTGATGATTTTGCCGCGAGCATCTTTCATGGCATCGTCGCCGTTGATATAGTCATTCAGATCGTTCCAGACTTCTGTTGCTGTACGCGGATCGTTGTTGACGGGTACAATGTTAATATCACTTTGATCTTTTGGAACATATACTAAGTCATTGGATGTTTGTCCGTCGCCGTTGACGTCACCGCTGTATGTTTCGGAATAAGGTCTTCCGGAACGGCCAACATATACAAATGAGAAGGTCGTAGTATATTTTGAAACAAATTCGAATGAATGTGAATACGATCCGACGATCCGGTGGCGTGTTTCATAATTGGAGGTAGCCGAACCTACGTGATTTGGATCTCCTTGGATCGGATTAAATCTCCAGTTCGAAATGGCCTGGCTTGAAGTACCGCTATTTTCATCGACGGAACGTCCGTATGTATAAGCGACATTGGCATAATAACCTTTATCGAATTTACCAAAAAGACCTGGCGCAAAATTCTTTTGCAAAGCAAAAGTTAAATTATATTCGTAGCCGTTATCCGTATTTGATAAGTAAATCACATTGGTATACTGCGATTTGTATTTGCCTGCAGTTGCAGTAGAGTATACGGGCCGGAGGCCGTTAGGATCACCGCTCAAGCTAAGTTGACGAGTGTTGGCTGCAGGTCTGAGGTTGATATCTTGATAACGAATTTGATTGATATTCTTCGATGCGATAAAATCAATAGTTCCGATAATGCCGTAAGGCAATTCATGATCAACACCTAAGCTCAATCTCCAGACTTGAGGCAATTTAAAGTCTTTTGCAGTAAGATCGATTTCGCTAGGAGGAGCTGTAAAAACTTTGCCTGGCTGATTATCGATATCCGTAGTAAAGCTGCCAACACCTGGGTTTGTGGTGGTGCGTCCAAATTCAACTCCGGTATTTCCATATTGGTTGGAAATCCACACAAAAGGTGTACGGCCTGAGAAAATTCCGATACCGCCTCGAATCTGTGTTTTGCCATCACCGTGAACATCCCAATTTGCACCTAAACGAGGAGAAATGAGGATATTGCCAGTAGGAACTTTTTCGGTTCTTTCTGTGATTCCGTCAAGAAATGAAGTATTAGCAACAGTATCATTAGCCGCTGGCTTGTCCGGGAAAATCGGAACGTCAAAACGTACACCGGCTGTAACATTCATGTGTTCCATGACTTTGTATACATCCTGTACGTAGAAGCCCAATTGTTGGTAACCGAACTTGGCGGAAGGCTTCGGATCGGCCGGATCCAGCGAATAACTCAAAGCGTACGAAGAAGGAGTTCCGCGTACGAGTGAGTCGATATTGGCAAACGTGTAGTTACCATAGAAATCACGGATAAAAACGTTATCGAATTTATAGATTTCATTGTGCGTCCCGACGGTAAACGTATGATCTCCCATATAGTAGGAAAAGTCATCCGTCAATTCGATTATATCATAATCCAGAGAATTGGCTTGTGAGAAATTCTCCGTTCCGGCAACTAACAAATTCGATCCGTATTGTACGCGTACAAAAGGAAATGGATCAGAAGTTTTCCGTTTATCACGAATGGTTTGATAAGTGAATCTGAATTCATTGTACATGGTGTTGCTTAAAGTACTATTCAGTTGCAACACAGATGAATTCGTCACATCAGCAAATTCGTATCCGGCTTTACTGAATTGGAAGCCGTTGCTGGAGCCTGTTCCTGTTGAGCGTCCAAGGTTATCGTCACCAGCATCCACATAATTGTGACGCAGGGTTAGACGATGATTTTTTGAGATATTGTAATCAATACGGCCAAAAAGTCTGGTGCTTGTGCGATTCAAAGTCTTAACTCCAAACGAACCCGGATCATAACCATACTGATTCATTAATACATTACGGAAATTTTCAGCATCAGCAACCGTGATACCGGTTAACGAGCCGAAATCATTCGAATTGCCGGAGCCAGTTATACCGAAAGCCGACGGTGCATTTCTGTCTGTAAATTCGGCATTGACAAAAAAGAATATTTTGTCTCGTTGGATCGGTCCGCCGACACTGAAACCATACCATTTCTCACTGAAATCGGCAATTTTGCTTTGGCCTTCTGCTTTTCCGACTAATCCTTCATTGCGAGTAGTCGCGTAGAATGTACCGTGAAAAGTATTGGTTCCGCCGCGGGTAATGGCATTAATACTTCCTCCAGTAAAGCCTGATTTACGGATATCATAAGGTGCAATTTCGATCTGGAATTCCTGAATAGCGTCCAAGCTGATTGGGACAGTACCAGCCTGACCGCCTGGAGTTCCGCTTGCCGCTAAGCCGAACACGTCGTTGTTGACGGCACCGTCAATCAAGATAGTATTGTAACGGTTGTTACGACCGGCAGCTTGGTTGCCTTGGAATTGAGGGGTTAAACGTGTAAAATCATCAAAACTGCGACTGATCGTCGGTAGACTCATAATTTCAGTATTGGACACCGTCTTAGAAGCGCCGGTGCGGCTCTCATTGATGATAGAACTGCGTTCCGCAACGATTGCTACTTCTTCTAATGCTACGGCTTCTTCGACCATTGTAAAATCGATACGGCGGTCTTGGCCGAGTGCTACCGTAATGTTTTCAACCGGTTCAGCTTTATAGCCGATAAATTCAACACGGATCGTATAAGGGCCGCCGACGCGGACAGCGGGGATATTATACCGTCCGTCGGCGCGGGAGGCCGCTCCGAATACCGTCCCAGAAGGTTCGTGTTTTGCGATAACATTGGCGCCATACACCGGCTGTCCGTTATTATCTTTGATCATTCCGCTAAAAGACGCCGTCGTGACGCCTTGGGCATGAACAGAAGCCGCCGCGATAACCAGCATGGTTATGATGCTCAACTTAGCCGCCCACTTGCGGAACAAACCTGACAGGTAGAAGCTACTCATCATGTTGGTTCTCCATGGTTTTAGGTTAGTTTTAAAGAGGGATTTAATTTATAAAAACGGGAAAGTGTCTAGGTTATTAATATAATGCAGGAATGTTGCGGCCATATTAAAAAATTATTATCTATTGGTCAAGAAGTATTTTAAGACACCCTGTTGCCCATGGAGGCTTATAATTTCATTAAGAACTTTTCATATCTCGCCTTGAATTGCACAGAGTATATTAATATATTACGCGGTCTTTTTTTGGAGTAGATTCGATGTTTCAATTAGCCAGACGTTTTGAAAAAATTCCGCCGCATTTATTTGCCGAAGTCGACCGGTTGAAGCGCGAAGCGATTGCCCGTGGTCAGGACGTGATAGATCTGGGCGTCGGCGATCCCGATATTCCCACGCCGCAACCTATCATTAACGCCCTGGCGGAAGCGCTGAAGAATCCTGCCAATCACCGGTATCCGTATCAAGCCGGTTCCATGCGCTACCGTGAGGCTATAGTAAGTTTTTTAAAGCGCCGGTATAATGTTCAACTTGATCCTGTCAAAAATATCATTCCGCTCATCGGTACGAAAGAAGGACTGGCTCATTTTCCGATTGCTTTTGTTAATCCTGGCGACGTCGTTTTATCACCTGATCCCGGTTATCCGGCGTATGTTACCGGAACCGCGCTTGCTGATGCGGAATTGTACCGCCTGCCGTTGTTGAAGAAGAATAAATTTTTAATGGATATTGACACCATTCCGGATCATGTTCGTAAGAAAGCGCGGTTACTTTTTTTTAATTATCCCAATAATCCAACGACAGCTCCGGCGGATATCGACTACTTCAATAAAATCGGCCGATTCTGCAAAGCCAATAACATTATCGGTGCGCATGATGCGGCGTATCAGGAATTGTTTTTTGAAAAGGCGCCACCGAGTTTTCTTCAGGTCGAAGGATCATCGGAAATAGGAATTGAATTTCATTCCCTTTCCAAAACATTTAACATGACGGGCTGGCGCGCCGGATTTGCCGCCGGCGAAGCCTCGCTCATTGCAGGACTTAATCGAATCAAAACCAATATCGATACGGGATTATTTTTGGGAATCCAGGAAGCCGCGGCATTTGCACTCGATCACGTAGAAGAATTATCCGCTCCGATGATCCATTTGTATAAAAAACGGCGGGATGTTGTGATCGACGGATTAAATAAAACCCCGATCCGTGCTGAAATTCCGTCGGGAACAATTTATGTCTGGGCGGAGTTGCCGGATGGAATGAATTCGATGGATTTTGCGATCAAGCTGGTCAACGAAAAAGGCGTCGTTGTGACGCCGGGCGCAGGACTGGGAACAGCTTGTGCGAGCTATTTCCGAATTGCCTTGACGACAAACGAAGCCCGGCTTGCTGAAGCCGTACAGCGAATCAGCGAATTTTGTAAAACTGAAATATGAATGACCCTTTAAAAGTGATAGCTGTTATGAGGAGATTTTTTTGAAACCATTCGATAAAATCAAACTCACACATATGATTGTATATGCACACCATGGCGCGATCGAAGAGGAACGCCGGCTGGGGCAACGGTTTGAAATCGACGTCGAAATGGGATTGGATTTCTCACACGCCGCTGAAGAGGATAAACTTGAATTGTCAATCGATTATGAAAAAGTTTATAATAAAATCATCGAAGTGGTAACGGAAAAAAAATATTACCTGATCGAGGCTGTTGCCGAAAAAATTGCCAAGAAAATTTTAACTTCCTTTACGGTCGAAGAAGTCACCGTGCGCGTGCGCAAGCCAAGCGTGCCGATTAAAGGTTCGCTCGATCACGTCGAAGTCGAAATCACCCGGCGCCGGTGATGAAAGCTTCATCCGTACATTCTGTATACCTTAGTTTAGGCTCAAATATTGGTGACCGGAAAGATTTTTTGAATCGCGCGCTTACGATGATTGGCGGCGTCACAATTGTTTCACCCTTCTATGAGACAGCGCCTGTGGGCGACGAATCTCAGGATGATTTTCTCAATTGCGCTGCGTTGATCGAAGCGGAAGAAAAACCTGAAGCGTTGCACCAAAGGCTTTTATCGGTTGAAAAACAGCTTGGCCGTGAACGCCGAGCCGTCTGGGGACCGCGTACAATTGATATCGATATTATTTTTTTTGACGATCTGATCGTCAACTCGGACACTCTGATTATCCCGCATCCGCGATTTGCTGAACGTAATTTTGTGTTGGTGCCGTTAGCGGATATAGCGCCGGATTTTCAATGTCCCGTTTTAAAAACAACTGTTAGTGAATTGTTACGCCGGTCACCGGATAAGCATGCTGTAAAAAAAATATTTTAAGGGAAGCATTTTACAAACGTGACGCAACGAGACGACATAAAATTTATTGCCGTTGATGGTATTGTCAAACGCGATAATACGGCCTTGGCCAAAGCTTTATCTTCGGTCATGCATGCCGAACCGATGCTTGAGGAAAATGCCGTCACGCCGATGATCGATTTTCAAAGCTCGGATCCAAAAGATTTTCTTTTTAAAAAACATATTCTACGCCTTATTGATCGATATAAACAGCAGCGTCAGTTGAGACAAACAGAAATTTTCTATGAACGCGTCGTTACGGATTATTTATTTTATACCGACCGCATTTATGCAAATCTGAAATTAGATTCAGGCGACTTGCAAGTTTATGAGGCGTTGCTCGATTCTATGGAAAAAGAATTGCCCATTCCTGACATGGTTATTTATTTACAGAGCAATCCCGAAACCGTTATGGATAAGCTGGCAACGAATTATGGTTTGCGCGGAAAACATGCCATCGATGCCGGTTATATTCAAAGTCTCAACGATGAATTTAATCAGTTTTTTCTGCATTTTGCATGGTCGCCGGTGCTGATCGTCAACGGCAATCAATTTCATTCTTCCGATCATCGATTGACCCAGGATCTTCTGCAAAAAGTTTTAAAACATGACAGCGGTATCGCTTATTATAATCCTCCGGTGAGTGAGTAACTTTAAGGGCGTCCGCACGTATATGACCGGCTAGTAAACAATTGAATTTGAAGACCGGTTTATATACCTTCAACAGGAAAATGTCATGTTCGAATCTGAAAATATAATACTCCCTGAAAGTTTATCTGGAAATTATCCATTGGAAAAAACAAAACTATCGAATTTTCTTCGTCCCGAAACGATTATCGTTGATTTAGTGGGCCAAAGTAAGCAAGCGGTCATTGATGAATTGATCGGAGTGATGGATGCTGCCGGTTTATTGCTTGACCGGTCACAGGTGCGCGAAGCTGTAATCGAGCGCGAAAGAAAATTAAGTACGGGGCTTGGTAACGGTATAGCCGTACCGCACGGCAAAACTATCGGAGTAGAACGACTTGTGGGGGCATTCGGGATCCATCGGACTGGAATTTCTTTTGATGCGGCAGACGGAGCCCCGGCCAAGTTATTTTTCATGCTAGTTTCTCCAAAAAGCGTTTCCGGACCTCACGTAAAAGCATTAGCGGCTGTGGCTAAATTTATGCGTAATGAACGAAATCGCGAAATTATCTTTGCGGCCAAAACAACTGAAGAAGTTTTCTCTATCTTTGATAAGAAAGGTTGAACTGTGATCGAAGGGTCACTCAAAAGAATCATTCGTTGTGCCGCGTATGCATTTTTCTTCTGCTCCAGCCTCCATACGGGCTTTAGCCAGAAACTTCTCATTCCGATGGATCTAAAACAAGCCGACCATTTAAAAGCTTACGGCATTGCCTTTCACGCGCTGGAATCGGAGATGAATGTGGAATGGCTATTGAATTATCGAGGCGGAGCATTTATGATGAACGCTTCCGAATCAATCCGTAATGAATGTTTGGTCAGAGGTGTGACATGCGAAATGCTGAGTTCGTCGGATGTAGTCGAAATTTATCAGACGATCGAAGACAATAATATGGAAACTATTCTCCTGGAGAAAGCGCCGCGTGTGGCCGTCTACACTCCCCCTGATAAAAAACCGTGGGACGATGCCGTGACAATGGCGTTGGAGTATGCTGAAATCAAATACGATAAAATATTTGACCTTGAAGTGTTACAAGGAAAATTGTCCGATTACGATTGGCTGCATTTGCATCACGAAGATTTTACCGGGCAATACGGGAAATTTTATGCCAATTATGGCCGTACTTCCTGGTATATCCAACAGCAAAAAGACTACGAAGCGTTTGCACGCCAAATGGGTTACGCCAAAGTTTCTAAAGAAAAATTAGCCGTCGTCAAAATGATGCGCGATTATGTACTCAAAGGAGGTTTCCTGTTTGCCATGTGCGGAGCGACGGACAGTTTTGATATCGCCTTGGCTGCGCAAAACACCGACATTTGCGATGTCATGTATGACGGCGATCCGGCCGATCCGATGGCTAACAGTAAACTTGATTATTCGCAGTGTTTTGCATTTACGGCTTTTAAAGCCGATATGAATCCCTACAATTACGAATTTTCCGATATCGATCATCCGTCGAGTCAGGGCGCTGTTCTGAAAAGCGCGGAAGAGGATTACTTTACATTGTTCGATTTTTCAGCTAAATACGATCCCGTTCCGACGATGCTAACGCAAAATCACGTATCGGTGGTAAAGGGTTTTATGGGACAAACGACAGGTTACCGTAAAACGCTTCTCAAAGATAACGTGATTGTCATGGGAGAAGATGCGTCAATCGGGGCTGCAAAATATATTCATGCCAATGTCGGTAAAGGAACGTTTACTTTTTACGGCGGCCACGATCCTGAAGATTATGCGCATCAGGTCGGCGATCCGCCTACGGATCTATCGTTACATAAAAACTCTCCGGGCTACAGGCTCATCTTAAATAATATTCTTTTCCCGGCAGCCAAGAAAAAACCTCAGAAAACGTAACCGTTTTGAAACGCGCCTCGCATCGCATACTGATCATCGGCGGCGTCGCGGCAGGACCTGCGGCAGCTGCCAAAGCCAAACGGTTGAATCCGGATCTGGACATTACCATGTTCGAACAGGGTGAGTTTATTTCGTACGGAACTTGCTCGATGCCGTATTATGTCGGCGATGTTATCAAACATCACGAAGATATTATTACATTCAGCGCTGAAAAATTTGAGAAAGAAAAAGGCTGTACGGTCAAGACAAAACATCGGGTCGTCGATATCAAACCGCATCGGCACAGAGTTGTTGTCCATAACCTGCACTACGATAAAATGGAAGAATATGAATACGATCAGTTATTAATTGCCACTGGAGCCAGAGCCAGAGTTCCCAATAAAGAATGGTTAAAAGCATCCAATGTTTTTACCGTCAAACACTTAAGCGACAGCATCGCGATCAAAAAATATATTGCAGAAAAGAACCCGCGTCGGGTAGTTATTATCGGCGGGGGCTATATAGGGATGGAAATGGCCGAAGCATTTTCAGAGAGACGCTTGGATGTTACGGTGATTCATAAAGACAGTCATCCTATGAATACTCTGGAATCGGAAACTCAGGCGATCGTGCTGGATGAAATCAAAAGGCACGGTGTTCAATTTATAGGTTCGAGTGAAGTTCAAGACATTGTTATCCATAGTGGTGTCGCAAGATCTTTGAAATTGCAGCATCAATCGGTTGATGCCGATCTTATTATATTGGCATTGGGTTTCGAACCAAATACCGAATTGGCGAAGAGTATAAAAATCCGTTGCGGGCGGTTCGGAGGAATTTTGACGGATTCGTTTTTACGAACGAATGTGGATCATATTTATGCGGCCGGTGCATGTACGGAAATTAAAAATATCATTTCTAATAAACCGATTTATCTTCCGCTCGGGAATATTGCGAATAAAATGGGATGGATTGCAGGGGAAAACATGGCAGGCGGGCACGTAGAATTCAAAGGCGTTGTCAGGACAACAGCTGTTAAAGTTTTCGATCTGGAAGTGGCGAGCGTCGGATTGAATTCGGCGGAAGCCGAAGCATCAGACTTCAAAGTTGTTACTGAATCGATCAACGCTTATTCGCATGTACGTGCTTATCCCGGCAGCAAACCCGTTTTTGTCAAACTGATCATGGACGGCCTGACGAAACGCCTGATCGGGGCGAATCTGGTTGGTGAAAAAGGAGCCGCTTTACGTGCCGACGTCTTATCCGTTGCCATTCAAAATAAAATGACGATCAGGCAGATAGCTGAAATGGATCTGATGTACACGCCGCCGTTCGCACCGGTCTGGGATCCGATTTTAGTCGCGGCTAACCAAGCGTTGAAAAAACTAAAAGCGTAATCTCGGCCGAATTCGTACTTGAAAACATGACTGCAGTTTATGTATCTTCACGTGAAAATGTAAAACAACCTGTAAAGTATGGAACACGAAGAACAACCATCTAAAGGATTTCATCGAACAGCCTATCTGTTTGCCGGGCATGGGTTTGTTGCACTGGGTATTATCGGTGCGATATTGCCGTTGATGCCGACCACGATATTTTTGTTGCTGGCTGCCGGGTGTTATGCCAAAAGCTCGCCACAACTGTATGAATGGCTTCATACTAATCGCTATTTTGGAAGTTATCTCAAAAACTATAGAGAAAAACGTGGCACGCCGTTATCAGTAAAAATCGGTTCAATGGCCGTGTTATGGGCCAGTATTGGCTATACAATTGTTTTTACCAAAGCTCCGATCTACGTCGATGTAATTTTGATACTCATCGCTGTCGGCGTTTCGATTCATCTCATCATGATCAAAACGCTCAAAAAAGAGAACTGATTTTTTTCAAACTTCAATTGTATCTTACTTCTTTTTTCCGCATATTCGCCCGCAAGTAAAATAAGCCTACAACGATTCATTAGACTAAGTACAGAACATGAATTTGAAAGATATTCCTGTTGGCAACGATTTTCCCAATGTAGTCAACGCCATTATTGAAATTCCCGAAGGCAGCCGCAATAAATATGAATACGATGTGAAGCTTGAAGTTTTTAAATTGGATCGCGTATTGTATTCAGCCGTTCATTATCCGACAGCGTATGGCTTTATTCCGAGCACGTATTACGACGATGGCGATCCGTTGGATATCCTGGTGCTTGCCAGTCAACCGTTGTTGACGGGCATTTTGGTAGAGACGCGGCCCCTTGGCGTATTACGGATGCGCGACGACAAAGGCGCCGATGACAAAATTCTGGGCGTGGCCATCGGGGACGAGCATTACCGCGATATGCGGCGCGTAGAGCAATTGCCGCATCACTTGCTTGTCGAAATCGAACATTTTTTTACGACGTACAAACATCTCGAAGGAAAGCATGTTCAGAGTTTCGGCTGGGAACCGACGGAATTTGCCCGGAGTGCTATTCGGCTTGGGCATGAAAAATATCTGGAAATCAAACGGGCACAATAATGCCGCTCACGCATCAGTTAGCCGTTATTGCTTATGTAATTCATAACGGAAAATTTCTTCTTTTGAAGCGTAATCATGAACCCAAAGTCTGGGGTCCGCCTGGCGGACGTCTGGAAATAAATGAAAATCCTGCAGAAGGAATCTTACGGGAGGTCAAAGAAGAAAGTGGATTAGATATTAACCTGCTTGGGCCGGCCGATATCTGGTACGGGTCATTTCGCGAAGGTGTTCTTGTTTCCATTGATTATCTTGCAGAAACCGATCATGCGGGAGTACAATTATCCGATGAACATTCTGCATTTCAATGGGCCGCTATCGATAATTTACGGGCAGGTAATCCACCGTTGGCGGATGGCGAACCGGGCTTTAAGTTAATTGATTTTGAAAAAGCGTGGGCGCTTTACAATAAAATAAAAAAATGAACGACGGCATGCCCAACACGAATAGTTGAAAAATAAGTAATTTTTGATAGTTAGAACGGAGTATTTATGCAACATTCGGAATCCATTTTAATTTTGGATTTTGGTTCACAGTACACACAATTAATCGCGCGGCGTATCCGCGAGATGAATGTTTATTGCGAAATTCATCCTTTCAACATTACTCCAGAGAAGGTAAGAGCGTTTAATCCGGCAGGGATCATTTTATCGGGAAGCCCTTCAAGCGTGGATGAAGAAGGCGCGCCGTTGCCGGATCGCAAAATTTTTGAATTAGGCATCCCCGTTTTGGGCGTATGTTACGGCATGCAGTTGATCGCACATTATTTTGGCGGCAAAGTCGATCGCGCAGCTCAACGCGAATTCGGTCGGGCACATTTGCTGGTCGATCGCAAGGAAGATTTATTTAAAAATTTTCCGGCTGAAACGGTCGTTTGGGAAAGTCATGGCGATCGGCTGGAAAAAATTCCTCCGGGATTTGAGAGCATCGCTCATACGGAAAACGCACCGATTGCCGCCATGCGTGATATATCAAAAAAATGCTGGGCCGTCCAATTCCATCCCGAAGTTGCGCATACTCCGATGGGGAAGGAACTGCTTAAAAATTTTATCTTCGACATTTGTAAATGTTCCGGCAACTGGACGACGGCTTCTTTCGTACAGGAAACGATTCGTGAAATTCGTGAAAAAGTCAAAGACGGTTATGTCATTTGCGCATTATCCGGCGGCGTCGACTCTTCTGTAGTGGCAATGCTATTGCATCGGGCCATTCCGGATAGATTTTCGGCTATTTTTGTCGATAACGGTTTGCTCCGAAAAAACGAACGCGACCAGGTCGAACAAACTTTTAAGAAATTTTTTAATAATCATCTGATCGTAGCCGACGCTTCTGAATTATTCTTGTCGCGGTTAAAAGGCATTGAAGATCCGGAGAAAAAAAGAAAAATTATTGGTAATACATTTATCGACGTCTTCGACGGTGAAGTTCAAAAATTAAAATCATCCGTTGGACATGTCGATTTTCTGGCTCAAGGCACTTTGTATCCGGACGTTATTGAAAGCGTTTCGATCAAGGGACCGTCGGCTACGATCAAGACGCATCACAACGTAGGTGGATTGCCCGAAAAGATGCATTTAAAGCTTATCGAACCTTTACGTGAATTGTTTAAAGACGAAGTGCGGGCCGTAGGACGTGAACTCGGATTGTCGGATGAGTTATTAATGAGGCATCCTTTTCCAGGTCCCGGTTTGGCTGTTCGCGTGCTGGGTGAAGTCACTAAGGAACGATGTGACGTGCTTCGGGAAGCCGACGCTATTTTTATCGACGAACTTAAATCTTCGGGACAATACAGCCGGGTTTGGCAGGCTTTTACCGTGTTATTGCCCGTCAAATCGGTCGGTGTAATGGGTGATGCGCGTACGTATCAGAATGCCGTGGCGATTCGCGCGGTGACCAGTCAGGATGGTATGACGGCGGATTGGGCGCATTTGCCGTACGAACTGCTCGGAAAAATTTCAAACCGCATTATCAATGAAGTCAAAGGCATCAATCGCGTTACATACGATATCAGTTCCAAACCGCCGGCGACGATTGAATGGGAATAATTACCTAGCGATTGTGATCGTTAATTTTTTGAATACAATTTATGACATCTTTCGGAACGATTTTTCGTAGCCTCATCCGTTCTTCAAATGAGCCCCGCCATTCCTTCAAAAAATACGAATGCCTGACTTATCATGAACACCGCTGCACGATTTGTCCGGCGATTTCATTGCGTTATGAAACGGAAGTAAAGCTGAAGGACCGAGCCTTTAAAGAATTTTGGAGTAAGAACGGATTTCCGGGCAAACCGGAATCATTGACGGCGTCGCCGTTGGGAAGGCGATACCGTACGAACAGCAAGCGTCGCGTATTTGCAACGCGTGAAGGCCCTTTGTTGGGGTTTACAGAATTGGATCGCACCGGACGCGTCAGGCCTTTGGACGTGATCGACTGCCCGATTGAACCGTCGGATCACTCACGTGTTTATAATCTCGTTCAACAATTCATTGACGATCGCAGTGGACGGGCATTGGGTCGAGAAATGAATTATGTTATTGTCAAAGGGACGTACAAACAGCTTACCGTTTTGTTGAGCCTTAAACATTATACACCGTCTCTTAATGCCGGGCTCAATCAACTCTCCAAAAACCTTACACGGGAAATCCAATCGGTCACGAGCGTTTTTTCGTTTTTGGATGAACACAGTCGTTATTACATGTCCGATAAAGCCGATATTTCGCCACAAGGTTTGAGAAAAATTTTCGGTGGCTCTGAAATTACTGCAACGGTTACCGGCAACAAACTTTCATATTCACCTCTGGTTTTCTCGCAGACCAATGCATCAATGATTAATTGGATGGTACAAAAAGCATCGGAATGTCTTCAGCCGAAGCCGGACGAACACTTGTATGACTGGTATTGCGGCTATGGCGTTTTTGCTATTTCGCTGGCGCATGCTTACAAGGCCGTTCATGGAGTCGAATCGTCGGCAGACGCGGTCGAATCAGCCAAAGTCAATGCATCGCGATTGAAGATTTCCAACGTACGTTTTACCAACGCTCGCCTCGATCGCGATACGATTACAAGATTCCCGGTTAGCAACGAAACGGTTGTTATCCTCGATCCGCCGCGTAACGGCACGGATCAAGGCGTGATCGAGTGGCTTGCGGAAGGTGGCATCAAAAAAGCGCTCCATTTATTTTGTGAAATTGACCATCTTCCGAAGGAAATTGAGCGCTGGAATCGAAGCGGATTCAGGCCTGTTCGGATTATACCTTTTGATATGTTTCCCGGTACGGACAGCGTTGAAACCATGGTATTGCTTGAGCCCAAGGCCTGAATTATTTTTAATTTGAAAATATAAAGCAAAAATTGTACACTACAGATGGTTCACAAACTTTAAGAAAGGATCCATGCCTATGAAATGTGGAATCGGGATTGTTATGTTGGCTTTTTTAGCTGTCACGAATATTTCGGCTCAGCAGCAACGGTACACGCTGACTTTTGGCAGTAATACTATTGACATCAGTTGCAGTAACCAAGCTCCTGAAGGTTTCTACAAAGACGTGACGTTCACATCGTCCATTCCTATCCGCATTTTCTTTCAGAAAAACGACAAAACCGTCATGGATGTGGTTGGTAAAAGTGTCGTATACAACTACAAGAGGAATGAACAAGCGGAATATGTTGCCGATGTGACGGTGGATGGCAAGAGCTATTGGTCGACGCGTTGCATTTATTTTGTGACGGCCAATATCGATAAACCTACGGTTTCATTTAACGGACAGACAATGGACGTTGTCGGTGTTGTTTACTTTCCTCAAACCGGAACAACCTTCAGCATCTCACGGCTGCTTTGAGCGGCTTCGTAAAGCAATAATGTAAAGCGGCTATATCGGCCAGTTCCTAGTCTGAAATGATATCGGTTTGAAAGAATGGCATACGGTAACCGCCCTGCCGGATTTGTTCGATGATGGTCAGAGTTTGTGAAGGTTTTATATCCAACGATTCGCCTTTGCCGTCAATCCTTCTCCGTCCAGGCCATGGCACCAAGCACACGCGCGATTGTAGAGGGAAGCTCCTTTTAGCGTATCCGGTTTTTAGAGAAATCGAAGGCCTAGTGAAGCTGAAGAAGCATGTTTTCAAGTGCTTTCAAATTAATCCGACCTTTACGACGCTTATTTTGGACTTGGTAAGATTCGTTTAATAGCTAGAGACTATCTATCGAAAGCCTTAACCCTCAATCCATCGGATGCAAGGGTTCGTCAGTGGTTAGCCAAAACAAAACAGCCTTAAAATTCCCTTGCGCTTACTATGTTCGATCCTTACATTGACCGCACCCTCTATTGCGTCATAGTTTGTCAGTTCCATTTAGCTAGGTAATTTCATGGTTAGAATCGCCTTGATAGTAGTATTTTTGTCTGTTTGTTCCTTGCGCTAATATTTATAGATAAAGCCAACGGATTGTTTTAGTGTCGTTTGGATAGTTCTGCTTAATGGTGAACCACATTATGATGCAGGTTGTTTGAGTGTTAGAAGTGTTATAGTTTCACGGGTTTTTACAATTAAAGTCAATAATTATTAATAATGCTTAAGGCCATATTGTCAATAATTCTTTTTTGTTCCTTTGTGTTACTGACACAATCAGGTCAGCCTGTATCAGGAGTCGTAGTGAGTTCAGAAGACTTGATGCCGGTGCCGGACGCGCGTGTTCGGTTTCCCGGAAGCAATGATTTCGTTTTGACCAATGCTCAAGGTGAATTTACACTCTTTACGGATAAAGCCATCGGTTCGTTTGTAACACTTGCAGCCGGTAAGCGCGGATGGTTCAATAAACGGCGGTTGTTCGTAGTCGGTACCAGCGATACTATCAAAATGGAACCATTGCCTGAAGAAGATAATGCTGATTTTGTTTTTCAAAATCCGACGTTTTGCCGGAATTGTCACGGTGGTTTATTTAATCAATGGAGTGAATCCAAACATGCGCGGGCGGCCACGAATTCGATGCTGAAACAAATCTACAACGGCACGGACGTCAACGGTAATACGGGAGTATATCCCGGGTTTAAATTGAATTTTCCGAATGAAGGCGGTGATTGCGGCGATTGCCATGCACCGTCGGCTGCGCTGCGTACGCCGGGAAATACGGAATTAAACGATGTATGGAATTCCAACAGCATCGACACGGCCGGTGTGTTCTGCGATTTCTGCCATAAGATTGACAGCGTGGACGTGAATTATTCTACCGGAGTGAACGGATCGATTTTTGTGAAACGGCCTATGCCGCATGCACGTGATATTAATTATGGACAATTTGACGATGTGACCACGGACTGGATGGGCGGTACGTATAACCCGATTTATGAAAAAAGTGCGTTTTGTTCCGGTTGCCATCAATATGCAAACCGCTACGGAGTGATTGTCGATGATACGTACGACTCATGGGCGGCGAGTTCGTTTGCGGCCCAAGGTATTCAATGCCAAGATTGTCACATGCGCCCCAACAGTGATTCGATTTTCGCCGGTGGAATTGCGGCCGCGGATGCGGTGGTACGTGATACGAACAGAGTGTACAGCCAGTTTTTTAAAGGGACGACGCCGGCATTTATGAATCGATCGGCACGATTGGCCGTGGAAAAGACGTTGACGCAAAATCAATTGTCGCTCAAAGCGCTGGTGACCAACGTCGGCGCGGGTCACAAATTACCGACCGGAGTGAGTTTCAGAAATATGTTCCTGGTAGTCAAAGCGGATAATAACGGTCAAATGTTGACACAACTCGATGGGGACACCATTCCGTTTTACGGCGGTGTGGGCAGTCCTGCGGAAGGTAATTTTTCCGGCCTTCCGGGAAAAGGATTTACGTTATTTACACGCAATGAGGATACCGGCGATTCGCCAACGACAAATTGGTTTGCTACCGAGATTATTTATGATAGCCGGATTCCGGCAGGAAAGACAGATACCAGCAGCATGGTGTTCAAGGTAGGCAAGAACTCTCAGGCGAATATTCATATCCAGTTGGTGTACCGTGCTGTTTTCAAGGCGTGGGCGGATGTCAAAGGTTGGGATATGCGGGAATATGTGATGATTGATACGGTGTTTCAGATTCAATTTGATGAATCGATACGTGAGCCGGAGAACTATGCTTTGTATCAGAATTATCCGAACCCATTCAATGGTGATACACGGATCAAATACGATGTTCCAGACAATAATCAATCGGTAACGATAAAAATATATAATGCGATGGGACAGGAGATCCGGACGCTTGAAAATTCTAGAAAAGACGCAGGTCAATACGCAGTAACGTGGGATGGCAGAAATGCCAAAGGGCAGACGGTCGCGTCCGGACTGTATTTTTACAGGATGATAGCCGGTAAGACTGTTCAAACAAAAAAGCTTTTGTTCATCAAATAAAGGAGGAACGTTATGAATTTTTTACGAACAACGTTTGGGTGCTTTATTGTAGCCGCGCTGGTGCTTGTTGCATCAGCCCGAGCTCAGACAAACCTCACGTGGACGCAAGCATATCCGACTGTCCATAACGGTTATGCCTTTGTCATAAGCCCCGTTAATAATAATGTCGTTTATATTCATGATAACGTAGAGGGAGCATTTAAAGTAAGTTATAACGGCGGCGTGACGTGGGGTAAGCGCGGTTCCATTACACCGGGTCCGGGTATTCGTACAATACGCGTGAGTCCGTTGGATACGTCCATCATCGTGATGGTTGGTAATTCGGGTATTCTTCGCAGCACGAATGGCGGGTATAACTGGGATAATGTTCAGCCGGAGGGTTCGATTGACGGTGAATCGATTGATTATAATTTTGCTCATCCGGATACGATGTATTTTGTTGATTTTTACACAAGCGAATTTTGGCTCAGTGCGGATACAGGACGTACGTGGCAAGTACGTTCGGTCGTACCGTATGGCAACGTCTGTACGATTGCGGCCGATCCGTTTCATCCGAATGTCATTGTTGTCGGATCAGGGGACACGCGTATTGCCCGTTCAACCGATTATGGCGAAACCTGGACATTAGTTAAAACCGGTAATGAATATTTTTCGGAGTGTCCGAAAATTGTCTGGGATAAGTCCACACCGAATATGGTATACGCGGCTATTCAACAAGATGTCAATTTCTCGTTTTATCGAAGTACGGATGGCGGTGTGACATGGAACGATATGGGATTATATGGAATATTTATGTGGGGGCTGGATCAGGATCCGGATAATGGGGATCTGTTCATTGGCGTTTTTGGTTCAACAGGAAGCGCACAGCATGAATTCAATCTTGGTATCTTTAGAAGCGCCGATAAAGGTAAAAGCTGGCAGCAGCTTGGAAATACTTTTGCTATCCAAATGTTTGGATGATCAAAACTGCTTCGAATCATGACGTTTATGCTTTGAATGCAGATGATCCTAACGCATTTGGTAATGTTCATCTTTATAAACTTAATACGGATCCTTCCGGTTACGGTAAAGTTTCAGGTACCATCACTACGGTTACGGGTGGATTACCGGTAGAGCACGCTTCCATCGTTGTAGTCGGAGGTTCGGATAGCTGTATCGTCAATAATGTTGATGGCACATACACGATGTATCTATCACCCGGCACGTATTCCCTCAAAGCCCAATCGGCAGGTGTTAATCAAATCATTGGAAGTGTGAATATTGTTGCTACAGGAAATACGGTAGTCGATTTTCAATTACCATTAAGCGGAACTTTGGGGTCTATTGGAGTGAGTGTAAGTAACATTTACCAGGATGATCTGGATTACATCGCGTTATTGTATGGCCGATATGGTAACGGCGCTCCATTTCCGGTCGATACGCTTTCGGGCAATGCCTTTACCAATCTTTCTTCGCTAAATTTTTATGATTCTATTGTTGTTGTTCCAAGTACGGTTCCCTATATAACGACCTCTGTATCACCGCTTGCGCTTAATAATGATTATACGATAAATGTTAAACGCGCTGACGTTCTTATTATCAATGATCCTGATCCTAATTTTGGTGTTGGCGGAGCTACGTACGCACCAACATACCAAACCCCTTTATCGGATTCGGGTTTTTCGTCATTTAATTGGAACGTTGATGAGCGCGGGCGTTCTATTTCATTGAGCGCAATTAATAAAACCAATCTCAAAACAGTAATGTGGTTGACTCGTAGGCACCTTTCATCCATGCCTCAGGAGTTCCTGGATAGTTTGGCGATGTTCTGTAATGAGGGGATAGATATTATTGTTGCCGGACAAAATCTGGTAGAATTGGATTCGGCACATTCATTTTTTAAGAATACATTGAAATTGGGATTTACAGGAAATTACACCAATAGTACAGCCATCAACGGTTTTACAAGCAGCCCCATTGGGAACGGGATTAATTTTTCGGCAAGCAGTTCCACTTCGCGTGACAAAATCAACCTTCTTTCTGCTTCAGGTCATAAAGCATTTTATTATGGTTCGGTTGCTGGAGACTCCGTTAATATTGGTGGAGCGTTTGTCGACAATACGGGCAGCAACGGCTGGGCTTTGTTGTTGGGTTTTGATTTGTCCGGTGTTGCGTCATCTGTTATAGGCAAAATCTTTAAAAGGACACTTTCACTTAATGCGCCTATCGCGCCATCCAATCTAATGACGACAACCATTTCGGCGTCAAAGATCCAACTGAGCTGGACGGATAATGCTGATAATGAAACGGGATTTATTATTTCCCGTTCATTGACGAGCGGCAGCGGTTACGCCAATATCGATACGGTTGAAGCGAATGAAACAACATTAACCGATTCGAATTTAACAGCCAGTACGACATATTATTATGTAGTCAAAGCTGTGAATGCCAGCGGCACATCGGCCAATTCGAATGAAGCCAACAGTACTACATTTGCGCTTCCGTTGGGCGAACAATACGCACCGCATATTGCGACGTCGATTCTGCAGAATCCGGCGTTGTCGAAATATTTTGACATGGTGGTCGTGACCGACACAGTGCTCAGCGGCGTGCCGACGGTCAAGATGTGGGTGACCGGTTTGACCGATACTACATCGATCGCGATGGCTCAGGTGAACGGTACCAATAAAGTATATCGTGGTGCGTCGGTGTTCTCAGTCAGCGGAACTTATAATTTCCGGATCAAGGCAACTACGAGCGGTGGAAGAGATTCGATCCAGACAAGAACCTATGGCGTCACGCTGGCCAAGCCGGGACAGATCGCCTCGGTCACCACCCCCAACGGTCAAGGGACCTTGCAGATGAGCAAACATTCGGTTAAAACCGAGACCTATATGACAGCCTCGGATGAAAGTGAAACGGTTGTGAAATTCGGTCCGGAGAGCGACTACGCCGAGGAACTGGTGCTCACGATGACCTATGCCCAAGGTAATTTCGCAGATGAAGGGAAGGTGTTTATTTATCAGAAGACCGGTGATACGTGGACGCCTTTGCGTACACAAGTGTATGCGGAGAAGCATCAAGTGCGGGCCTTAGTCAAAACTTTGGGAGAGTTTAAGGTCGGGCTCGATGCTACATTTACCGGTAATAATGTTGTGCCGAAAGAATTTACATTGAAACAAAACTATCCGAATCCATTTAACCCGAGCACAACGATCGCGTTTGATCTTCCACAGGACGGTACTCTGAAGTTAGTGGTATATAATTTATTGGGTCAGCGCGTGAAGACGCTGTATAGCGGATTTCAATTGGCCGGCAGTTACCGCATCAGCTGGGATGGGAAGAATGAACTGGGCCAGCAGGTGGCGAGCGGGGTGTATTTATACCGCGTCGAAGCCGGCGCGTTTGTCAAAACGAAAAAAATGATGTTGATCAAATAAGGAGTAGAATTATGAGATCGAGGAAGATATTTACATTAATGGCTATGACGGTAGCATTGGGAATGCTTTCGTGTGGTGGCGGTTCCGGTAAAGGGGATTACGATAAACTGATAACCGAGGGCGAGACGTTGTTCGCGTCGGGAGATTACACGGAAGCCTTGGCAGCGTTTGAAGACGCTCGGGATGCGGATCCTGACAAGGCTGAAATCTACAGTGCAATAGGGTGGTGCTACATTCAGTTGAGCAATATCACGGCCGCGTCGAATGCGTTCAGTGACGGGGCGGATAAAACGAATGCACCGGCTGATTTGTTTGCCGGATGGGCGTTTGTGCTGAGTGCGGGGAAGAGTTATGCGGCGGCGAACACGGAGATCGGCGTGGCTTTGGCGTTGGATTCGGATTGGGAGTTTACGTATGGTCTTGGATTGGATGTTTCTGACTTACGGGTTTTGAAAGCGTCGAATCATTTTGTGCTGGGAGAGTTTACACAGAGTTTGGCGGAAGTAAAGATTCTGGATTCAGGATTTAATGCGAATGTGGCGACACCGGCCGGGTTGGCATCGTTGTCCCAGAAGATCGAGAGTCTGAAAACACAATTTGGGAAGCTCAAGTTACCGAATTAAGAATCAAGAGAATACTTTACGAACCCTTTGAGATTGGATTTTCAAAGGGTTTTTTTATTTCCCATTAGCCATGACCGGGATCGCTTTTTAAAGTTTTTACATTACGAAACATCTTTTTGTAATTCATCCAGAAATAGCCGAAAGGGTAGTTTTGATAAAAGATTCCTTTCTTTTCATATCAATACTATCCAATCAGGTAGTTGTCGTATCCTAAGATGGAGCTTATATAGAACATATATTCAGTCAGGTTTTTAAAAATGTTGTAAATGCGAAATATTTGATGTCTGTTACGACCGGAAAAAGTGGAAAGTATTAAATAAAAAGAGGACGTTATGAATTTTTTACGTACGGTGTTTTGGACTTTTTTTGTAGAAATGCTAGTCATTGCTACTTCAGCACACTCACAGACAAACCTGACGTGGACGAAAACGTATCCGACTGTTCACGACGGTTATGCATTTGTGTTGAGTCCACTTAATAATAATGTCGTGTACATTCACGACAACGTGGAGAAAATATTCAAAGTGAGTTATGATGCGGGTTCGACCTGGAGTACACGGGGATCCATTTCGCAAGGTCCGGGCATTCGTACTATTCGCGTGAGTCCGTTGGATACTTCCATTATCGTTATGGTAGGAAATAATGGTATTCTTCGTAGTACAAATGGAGGATTTGATTGGGAACAAGTTAAAGAAGAAGGCTCGACTGACGGTGAATCATTTGACTATAATATTGTTCATCCCGACACGATGTATTTTGTCGATTTTTACACGAGTGAATTTTGGCTGAGCGCGGATACGGGCCGTACGTGGCACGTGCGTTCGGTTGTTCCTTATGGTAACGTTTGTACCATTGCAGCTGATCCTTTTCATCCCAACGTAATCGTCATAGGTGCCGGTGATACTAAGATTGCCAGGTCGACAGATTACGGTTTGACTTGGACATTGGTCAAAGGAGGGAATCCTTATTTCTCTGAATGCCCGAAAATCGTTTGGGATAAGTCGACGCCAAATATGGTGTACGCGGCTATTCAACTGGATGCTGCTTATTCATTCTTTCGAAGTACTGACGGCGGCGTGACATGGAATGATATGGGATTGTATGGAATTTTCATGTGGGGTTTGGATCAGGATCCGGTCAATGGGGATTTATTTATCGGTGTATTTGGTTCCCGAACGTCCCTCGAAGTAGGTATTTACAGAAGCGCTGATAAAGGAAAGAGTTGGCAGCAACTTGGAAACCTATTTACGTATCCTGCCATCTGGATGATTAAAGCAGCTACGAGTCATGATGTCTATGCACTCAATCAGGATGCGCTTGGCACCAATTTATATAAACTCAATACCAATCCTTCCGGCTATGGCAAAATATCCGGTACGATTACAACGACTTCCGGAGGTTTGCCGGTTGGGCATGCGTCGGTAGTAGTCGTCGGAGGTTCGGACAGTTGTATCGTCAATAATACTGACGGAAAGTACACCATGTATTTATCACCCGGCACTTATTCTCTTAAAGCTCAATCTGCTGGTGTTAATCAGGTTATCGGAAATGTCAACGTCAATGCAGGTGGTACAACTGACGTTAATTTCCAATTATCACTAAATGGAACGATGGGTTCCATTGGCGTAAGCGTGGTCAACGTCTATCAGGATGACGTCAATTCTACAGTTTTATTGTACGGTCGATATGGCAATGGTACTCTATTTCCAGCGGATACGCTATCCGGGAATACTTTTACAAATCTTTCATCACTCAATTTTTATGATTCAATTGTAGTGATTTCCGAAGCGCCTTATGTAAGGCAGTCCATTGCACAACCATCTTTGAATTCTAATTATGAATTTAATATTGATCGGGCGGACGTTTTTGTAATGGTTGATATCGCTTTCTATGGTACTTTTATGCAAAGCCATTTATTAGATTCTGGTTATACCACATATCTTTGGGATTTAGTGACTATGGGACGAAGTTTGCCTGTCGAGGCCATTGAAAAAACAAAAAGACGAGTTATTATATGGTCTGCATCATCAGCAATAACAACAACAACGGCGTTCCTCGATACATTAAGCTTACTATGTGACCGTGGAGTTCATTTATTTGCTGCAGGACCGGATTTAGTAGAATTGCATTCATCGCATCCGCTTTTTCAAAACAAACTTGGAGTCGGATTTAACGGGAACTATACATCGTCGAGTAGTTTCAAAGGATTTACCGCCAATAAAATAGGTGATGGAATTACGACATCAATTGCGTTAGGAGGCTCAACACGTGATAAGTTGACCTTGTTGAACAGCAACGTACACAAAGCATTTTATTACGGACCTAATTATGATCCCGATAGCGTTAATGTCGGAGGAGTAAATGTTGATAACACAGGGCATGGCGCGCGAGGAGTATTTATAAGCGCTCAGATTTATCGCTTATTCGAAAATTCGAATATGGGTAAAATATTAGCTAGGTCGTTGAAGTATTTCGGAAATTCATCGCCCGCACCGTTGGGTACGTCGATTTTACAGAATCCGGCGTTGTCGAAATATTTTGACATGGTGGTCGTGACCGACACAGCGTTCAGCGGCGTGCCGACGGTCAAGATGTGGGTGACCGGTTTAACCGATACTACATCGATCGCGATGGCTCAGGTGAACGGTACCAATAAAGTATACCGTGGTGCGTCGGTGTTCTCAGTCAGCGGAACTTATAATTTCCGGATCAAGGCAACTACGAGCGGTGGAAGAGATTCGATCCAGACAAGAACCTATGGCGTCACGCTGGCCAAGCCGGGACAGATCGCCTCGGTCACCACCCCCAACGGTCAAGGGACCTTGCAGATGAGCAAACATTCGGTTAAAACCGAGACCTATATGACAGCCTCGGATGAAAGTGAAACGGTTGTGAAATTCGGTCCGGAGAGCGACTACGCCGAGGAACTGGTGCTCACGATGACCTATGCCCAAGGTAATTTCGCAGATGAAGGGAAGGTGTTTATTTATCAGAAGACCGGTGATACGTGGACGCCTTTGCGTACACAAGTGTATGCGGAGAAGCATCAAGTGCGGGCCTTAGTCAAAACTTTGGGAGAGTTTAAGGTCGGGCTCGATGCTACATTTACCGGTAATAATGTTGTGCCGAAAGAATTTACATTGAAACAAAACTATCCGAATCCATTTAACCCGAGCACAACGATCGCGTTTGATCTTCCACAGGACGGTACTCTGAAGTTAGTGGTATATAATTTATTGGGTCAGCGCGTGAAGACGCTGTATAGCGGATTTCAATTGGCCGGCAGTTACCGCATCAGCTGGGATGGGAAGAATGAACTGGGCCAGCAGGTGGCGAGCGGGGTGTATTTATACCGCGTCGAAGCCGGCGCGTTTGTCAAAACGAAAAAAATGATGTTGATCAAATAAGGAGTAGAATTATGAGATCGAGGAAGATATTTACATTAATGGCTATGACGGTAGCATTGGGAATGCTTTCGTGTGGTGGCGGTTCCGGTAAAGGGGATTACGATAAACTGATAACCGAGGGCGAGACGTTGTTCGCGTCGGGAGATTACACGGAAGCCTTGGCAGCGTTTGAAGACGCTCGGGATGCGGATCCTGACAAGGCTGAAATCTACAGTGCAATAGGGTGGTGCTACATTCAGTTGAGCAATATCACGGCCGCGTCGAATGCGTTCAGTGACGGGGCGGATAAAACGAATGCACCGGCTGATTTGTTTGCCGGATGGGCGTTTGTGCTGAGTGCGGGGAAGAGTTATGCGGCGGCGAACACGGAGATCGGCGTGGCTTTGGCGTTGGATTCGGATTGGGAGTTTACGTATGGTCTTGGATTGGATGTTTCTGACTTACGGGTTTTGAAAGCGTCGAATCATTTTGTGCTGGGAGAGTTTACACAGAGTTTGGCGGAAGTAAAGATTCTGGATTCAGGATTTAATGCGAATGTGGCGACACCGGCCGGGTTGGCATCGTTGTCCCAGAAGATCGAGAGTCTGAAAACACAATTTGGGAAGAGGCGATCCTGATTTTAACGATTTTTAATTTATCAAAGCCGTTTACGGACATTCCCGTAAACGGCTTTTTTTGTTTTCTTATTTGTTAACGGAAGGTGATATGCAAACCGGATATTACGAACTTAGAATCTTTATTGTAATTACGCGCTACAATTGCTTTTTTAACATAGTTTTTATATTATGCAAAACCTTTTCATTTAAATTTACGAAAATCCATGCCTGATTTTGTTCATCTCCATAATCATTCTCATTATAGCTTACTGGACAGTTGCTGCCGTATTGATGATTTGATTGAAGCGGCCGCGAAAGATCAAATGCCGGCGCTGGCTTTGACGGATTATGGTAATCTATTCGGCGCGGCTGAGTTTTTCAATGCAGCGAAGAGCGCCAAAATTAAGCCGATCATCGGCATGGAAGCTTATCTTGCACCCAACCGGCTTGAAAAAAGTAAACTGATTTATCACCTCGTATTGCTGGCTAAAGATCAGAATGGATATTCCAATCTGATGGTATTGGCTTCTCAGGGATACCTGGACGGCTTTTATTACAAACCGCGCATTGATAAAAATTGTATTCGCCAATATGCAAAAGGATTAATTGGAACGTCAGCGTGTTTGAAAGGCGAAATTCCGCAAGCGCTGCTGCATGGCCGTTACGATGAGGCAAAAAAGATTGCCAAAGAATATATCGAAATTTTCAGCGGTGATTTTTACCTGGAAATTCAGAGACACGGTTTGAAAGCCGATCAAATAGTGAATGAAGGGATGATCCGGCTTTCGGAAGAATTGGGAATTCCTTTAATTGCGACCAACGACATTCATTACATGGAAGCCGCTGATGCTTCGGCGCATGAAGTTTTGTTGTGCATTCAATCCGGTAAAACGATTAATGACGTTACGCGGCCTAAGTATCCCGGCGATACGTTTTATTTCCGAACTTCCGATGAGATGAAAAATCTTTTTAAAGATATTCCTTCCGCTATCGACAATACTCTCGCTTTGACTGAAAAAATTTCATTTAAAATGGAGTTCGGTCAGTCCCAATTACCGCGGTATACATTACCGGAAGGTTTTGCTTCGCAGGATGACTATTTACGCCATCTTGCATACGAAGGTTTGAAAAAGAAAATGCCGGACTATTCGATGGATATCGGAAAGCGTTTGCAATATGAATTGGACATGATTACTAAAATGGATTTTCCGGGATATTTTCTGATTGTTCAGGATTTTATTAATTCGGCCAAAGAGATCGGTGTATCGGTTGGCCCGGGCCGCGGTTCTGCTGCAGGAAGCCTCGTATCGTATGCCATCGGCATTACTAATGTTGATCCGATCAAATATCAGTTGCTTTTCGAGCGTTTTTTGAATCCCGAACGTATTTCAATGCCCGATATTGATATTGATTTTGACGATCGCAATCGCGGGCGCGTCATAGAATACGTCATTAACAAATACGGTAAAGACAACGTTGCACAAATTATAACGTTCGGCACGATGGCCGCTCGCGGTGTATTACGCGACGTGGCGCGAGCGCTGAACATTGCATTGTCCGACGCCGATCGGATCGCCAAAATGGTGCCCAGAAAACTCGGGATCACGCTCAAACAAGCGCTGGATGAAGTTCCCGAAATGAAAGCGCTGGAAAAGAGTAATGACGAAAAGATGAGCCAGCTTATCCGCAATGCCCTTCGGCTTGAAGGTTTGGTCAGACAACCCGGTATTCACGCCGCCGGAGTCGTCATTACGCCCGATGCGATCAAAAAATTTGTACCGGTCTATAAATCCGCCAAAGACGAAATTGCAACACAATTTGATAAAGATTGGGTCGAGAAAATCGGCCTGTTGAAAATGGATTTTCTCGGGTTAACGACACTTACTATTATTGATGATACGTTGCGGCATATCCAGAAAAATTACGGAATCAATCTTGATATGGATGCGATTCCGCTCGATGACAAAAAAGTATTCGATCTTTTCTGGAACGGTGAAACTGTCGGCATATTCCAGTTTGAATCGCAGGGCATGACGGAATATATGAAACAACTCAAGCCTACGAGTATCGAAGATCTGATCGCGATGAATGCGCTATATCGTCCTGGCCCGATGGATTTTATCAAAACGTTTATCAATCGTAAACATGGACGAGAGCCGATCGACTGTTTTCACGTCAATCTTGAGCCGATCTTGAAAAACACTTACGGCGTCATCGTGTACCAGGAGCAAGTGATGCAAGTGGCTCAAGTTTTGGCCGGTTTTTCTCTTGGCAAAGCCGACGTAGTACGGCGCATCATGGCGAAAAAGAAGCCCGAAGAATTGGATAAAGTTCGTCCCGACTGGATCAACGGCGCTGTTGCCAACAGCTACACAAAGGAATTGGCCGAGAAAATTTTCGATATTTTGGTTCCCTTTTCGAATTATGCGTTTAATAAGTCGCATTCGGCCGCGTATTCGGTGTTGGCGTATCAAACGGCCTATCTGAAATCGCATTATCCGGCGGAATTTATGGCGGCGGTGTTATCCAGCGAAATGGCGAATACCGACCGTATTTCCGTTTTGATCAATGCCTGCGGTGACATCGGCATCGACGTCTTACCTCCCGACGTCAATGAAAGCTTAGCGGAATTCGACGTCAAAGATAATTCAATCCGATTCGGTTTAGGTGCCGTCAAGAATGTCGGGCTAGGGGCTATTGAATCGATCATATCTGCCCGTGAAAAATTTGGGAAATTCAAAACAATTTTTGATTTATGCGAACATGCCGATCTGCGATTGGTCAACAAAAAAGTTCTGGAAAGTCTTGTAATGTCCGGAGCATGCGATTCATTGCAGGGGCATCGGGCACAGCTTTTCGATGTTATCGAAAAAGCTTTATCGTTTGGTTCAAATGCTCAAGAATCGGCCAACAGCGATCAGGTTGATATTTTCGGATCGGTGAGTGGTGAGCAGAAAAAGCAACTTACTTCAATACCGTTGCCGGAAATTCCACGCTGGTCGCATGGGGAAGCGCTTGCCAAAGAAAAAGAATTATTAGGTTTTTATGCGTCGGGACATCCGTTGGATAAATACCGCGCGGAAATTGATACATTCTCGATGATCAGGATCGGCGAAGAAATTGATTTACGTGAAGGTTCAGAAATTCGTGTCGGCGGTATGATCGCCGATCTCCGTCAGATTTTCGACAAAAAAGGCAATCCGATGGCCTTTGTTAAACTGGAAGGATTTGGCGGAACGATCGAAGTGGTCGTATTTGCAAGCGTCATGAAAGACATAGCGCCGTTACTTAAAAAAGAAAATGTCGTCATGGTAACCGGTAAAATCTCTATCCGCAACGACGTGCCAGGAATTTTATGCGATCAACTTTTTCCAATTGAAGATGCTTTCGAACGATTTACCGGTAAGATTTACATTCACGTGCAACTCCATCAGCTTGGCAACGGTCTGATGGATTCAATTATTCAAACACTTCAAAAAAGCCAACAAGTAAATAATCCGGGTACAAATCCATGCGATATTCAACTGTGTGTCGATTTGCCTGAAAAAAATGCCGTTGCCAACTACAAAATCAAAAAGTTCCGCATCGTTCCCAATCATGACCTGATTTATCAATTACACAAGTTGCTCGGGCGTGGCCATCTGAAAATCGCTGCCCGATAAAATTTGCGAACCGCTCAGAATTATATTAGATTAGACTTCAACGACTCGAACCTTTCGATAAACATTATTCCTTTCCTAATTTTATGTCGTATTTACGATTCACATCGTTTTGTCTTTTATTCGTTCTGAATTCAGCAGTCATTGCTCAGCGTCATAATTTTCATTTTCAAAGGCTTGGAATTGATGACGGTTTATCGCAAAGCACGGTGCGTTGTATTTTGCAGGATCGCAAAGGATTTATGTGGTTTGGTACAGCCAATGGTTTGAACCGGTATGATGGATATTCCCTGACGATATACAAGCACAATCCGATGGATTCCACCTCACTTTCTAATGATTTAATCAGTGCGCTTTATGAGGACAATGACGGAGTACTTTGGGTTGGCACGAATGAAGGTCTTAACCGATTCGATGTCAATCATGATAATTTTACCCACTATCGCCACGATCCGTCGGATTCCACTTCGATTAACGGCAACTTTGTATCGTCGATCGCTCAGGATCAATATGGTATTTTATGGATTGGTACAAATATTGGGTTACACAGTTTTGATCCGAAAACGGGGGCATTCAAACGTTATTTTTGTGATACGGATAAAGCACGCCATCTCGGACCTATCAGGGCGTTGTTATTGGATAAAAGCGGATATACGTGGATTGCTACGGGCAACGGTTTGATTTGTCTTGATCGGGACAAACAACAGATGGCACGCTATGAATACAATTCTGGAAATCTGCGAGGGATCAGCGGTAATTCCATTACGGCATTGTGTGAAGATAATACCGGTACTATTTGGATTGGAACCGAGAATGCTGGACTTAACCGTTTTGACAAAGACACAGGTCAATTTACGCGGTATTTTCATGATCTTAAAAATTATGCCAGTTTAAGTTCCAATAATATTAACAGCATCATCGAAGATAATTTCGGTATTTTGTGGATTGGTACTAATAACGGACTTAACCGCTTGGATGCGAAACGGCAGTCGTTCAAACATTATTTATATAGTCAGGCCGACGTCCGCAGTCTTAGTCATAATACGGTTTTATCCATTTATGAAGATCGTACGGGTACTCTATGGATTGGAACGGAGTTGGGTGGGTTGAGCAATCTCAATCGTTTTCGAGACAGGTTTAAACATTACAAGCACGATCCAACCGATCCGAAAAGCTTGACAGGTAATACTGTGTGGTCATTTTGTGAAGATCGTGAAGGTACATTATGGGTTGGAACGGACGAAGGTTTATGTCAATTTGATCGTTCGGATGAATCGTTCAAGCCCTTAATGAAAGACGATTCGGGAGGACTTTATTTGAGGATCATCGAAGATAATGAAGGTTTTTTGTGGGCCGCAAGGCCGCGCAGTTTAGACAAAATCGATCCGAAATCCAAACGCGTGATATCTTACCGGTATAATTCTAATGATCCTCAGTCGCTTTCTTCGGATTATGTAACCAGCGTATATCAAGATCACCAACATGTTATTTGGGTTGGTACATCCTTAGGTTTAAATCGATTTGATCGTTCTACCAATACATTTAAACGTTATCTATTCGATCCGAAAGATAGCACATCATTGAGCGGCGCATCGGTGACAACGATTTTTGAAGATCACGCCGGAACTTTGTGGATCGGCACGCGCAACGGATTGAATCGATTTAATCGCTCGCAAGATGATTTCAAGCAGTTCAAGCGGATCCTTCATGATCCTACTAGTTTGAGCCACAATGCTGTGATGAATATATACGAAGATTTGAATAAGCAAATTTGGATCGGAACGTATGGAGGAGGACTCAACCGTTTTAATCGGGAAACGGAGACGTTTGTGCGCTTTACGGAAGAGGACGGTATTCCTAATAATGTCATTTACGGGATTCTGGATGATAACGACGGCAATTTGTGGTTGAGTACTAATAACGGCTTATCGAAATTTAATCCAATTACCAAAAGTCACAAAAATTACGATATTGCCGACGGTTTACAGAGTAATGAATTCAATCAGGGAGCAGTGTATAAAACGCGAGCCAGCGAGATGTTTTTTGGGGGCATTAATGGATTTAACAGTTTTTATCCCGATGAAATGAAAGACAATCCTTACGTACCGCCTATTGTAATTACGGCATTCAATAAATTTGACAAACGTGTTAAATTTAATAAACCCGTTTCAGATATGGATGTGATCGAATTATCGTATCAGGACAATTTCTTTTCGTTTGAATTCGTGGCTTTGGATTATACTTTACCGGCTAAAAATCAATATGTCTATAAATTAGAAGGATTCGATGAGGATTGGGTCCATAGCGGTTTACGGCGTTATGCGAGTTATACCAATTTAAGTCCTGGCGATTATGTATTCAGAGTACGAGGCTCTAATAACGATCAAGTATGGAATGAGGTTGGAGCTTCGATCGCGATTACGATTACGCCGCCATTCTGGCGAACGTGGTGGTTTTACGGCTTGGCCGTTGGTCTGATCGTATTGTTATTGGTGGTTTCTCACGAATACAGGGTTCGCCAGCGTATTGCGCACATGTTGGAATTGGAGCGCGTACGGGTACTGGAAAGCGAACGTATTCGGAAAAAAGCTGCCGATGATTTTCACGATGAATTCGGGCACAAATTAACCAAAATCGCGCTGCTTACGGAAGTTATGAAAAAAGAATTGAAGGAAGCAACGGCTGAGAGCGTGGAATCGATGAACAAGATCATAGACACGTCCAAAACGTTGTCGATCGGGATGCGTGATTTTCTGTGGACGCTGAATCCGGAAAGAGATTCTTTGTACGATGTTGCCGTCCGAATCAAGGATTTTGGCGACGAACTGTTTGAGCGTACGGGAGTTGCTTTCCGCGTGAACGGCTTGAATCAGGATATGGCTCATTTGCGTTTATCCATGGACTGGCGGAGACATTTGACCCTGATCTTTAAGGAGGCCATGACCAACATTCTGAAGCATGCTCAGTGTCACAACGTCCAATTGGAATTTAAGTTGAATTATTCAGGGATTATTGTATCTTTAAAAGACGACGGTACGGGTTTTAATGCTCACAATGGTTCGGCTGGTCAGGGGTTGATGAGCATGCACAATCGTGCACAAAAGATCAATGGTTTTTTAGATATACAATCCGGAGAACACGGCACCATCGTTACTTTTTCCGGATCATTGCCCACCGAGTTCAATTGATTTCTAAACCAAGCAGGAAAAAAATATGATAACTGTATCCATTGTCGAAGACGACAAAGACATATGCCAAAGCTTGGCTATGTTGATTAACAGTACACTGCAGTTCAAGTGCACGCATACGTACAATGATTGCGCTACAGGGATCGCCGGCGTCATAAAAGATCCGCCGAATGTTGTGTTAATGGACATTGGGCTTCCGGATATGTCGGGCATTGAAGGTATTAAGAAAATTAAAGAAAAACTTCCCGACATGGATGTTATTGTATTAACGGTCCATGAAAATGATGAATACGTTTTCGATGCGCTCTGCGCAGGTGCTTGCGGGTATTTGGTTAAAGACACTCCCACCGCACGAATTTTGGATGCGATCAAAGATGTTGCAGACGGCGGCGCACCCATGAGTACACAAATTGCACGCATGGTAGTTCACTCTTTTCAGAAAAAAACACATACGTTACTGACGCAGCGTGAGACTGAAGTTTTACAACAATTGTGTACTGGCAAAAGCTACAAAATGATTGCAGATATTCTATTTATTAGTGAAGAAACTGTCAGAAGACATCTAAAGAGTATTTACAAAAAGCTTGAAGTTCATTCAAAATCCGAAGCCGTTGCAAAAGCTTTGAAGGAAAAATTAGTTTAAACCAAGCATATAACCCGTTTAGGTTATTAACTCCCGATGCAAAACATCGGGAGTTTTTTATTTTTATTTAAACTCCTCGTCAATCCTTATCCAACAAGCCTTTACAGCTAGCCTTAATTTTTACTAACCAAAAAATCTTAGTATAACCCCAATGGGTAATTATGAAAATATTTACCCTTTTAGGTAATAGTAAGAAGAATTTCAATTAGTTAGCTTGCTACGTGCTTAGTGCATCTAATTTATAACACATCTGTTTTCCGATCTTATCTTTTTAAAGTTCTGTATTTCGACGAAAGTTTATTGCTCCCTTAAAACATCAAAACGTTCAACTTACCAAGGAGGTGTATGGTTAGAATTGTTACGATTTTGTTTTCGTACCTAATTAACGCTTCTTTTCTTAACAGAAGGAGGAACATTATGTTCAGAAGTACTATTAAAAAGCTGACCTTATTGGTAGCTTTGGGACTGCTGTCTCTTCCGGCTAATTTGTTTTCAGGAACGACCGGTAAGATAACCGGTATCGTGAAAGACAAAGAAACCGGCGATGCTCTCCCGGGTGTGAATATCATTCTTGACGGCACGACGATGGGTGCTGCAACGAATGCAAGCGGTGAATTTAGTATCATTAACGTTCCCGCTGGTGTTTATTCTATCAGTACGAGCATGATTGGTTATACCAAAGTAACCAAACAAAACGTTCGTGTACTTCCCGATTTTACGACACGTTTGGATTTTGAATTATCGCCTGAATCGCTTGGTGGCGAAGAAGTTATCATTGTTGCTGAGCGTCCTTTGATCCAAAAAGATCAGACGATGACCATGACGGTAACTTCGTCTGAAGAAATCAAGAATCTACCGATTCGTGGCTTTCAATCGGCAGCAAATTTAGGTGTGGGTATTGTTACAAATACTTATACTAATGGCGGCCGTAATGTTGACGGTGGAACGGGCGGAGTATTTGTACGTGGTGGTCGTCCCAGTGAAACAGGTGTATATATTGATGGTTTTCAACAAAACAATTTGTTAACTGGGGTTTCTAATGCTTCAATTCCAAACGGTTCTGTTGAAGAAGTACAAGTTATCACAGGTGGATTCGATGCCGAATACGGACGTAATCAATCGGGTATTATTCAAGTGACGACTAAAGCTGGCGGTCAACGCTATTCTGGAAGTCTTGAATATGTCAATGACCGTGCCATGTTTGCCCTCAACAAAAATGAGTATTACGGATATGATGTATACAGCGGTGGATTCGGTGGGCAGTTAATTCCTGGAAACAACAGGATCAAATTTTATGTTTCAGCTGAAGGAAAAGATATAACGGATGCTGAGCCCAGTGTGTATGGATATCCGAAATATAGTTTTTCAAATGAAGGGATACGCGGTGAAAATGAAGCTGATATTGACACCGTCATTTTTGATACCGATGCTAATGGTAACATTAAGTATAAAAAAGGCGCACGCCCAAAAACTTCTAGCGGATATGGCGTAAACAGTGATCGAGGAATTAACTTTCAATCGAAATTATCTTTCGATGTTATTCCAAACTCACTCCGTTTAGACCTAAATGGTAATCTTACCAGAAATTACCGTCGTGCATTTCTTCTTACCTATACGGTCAATCCTGATCATACACAGCACCGTGACTTGAGTAATATTAATATAGGCTCGGTGGCAACCTATACACTGAATGCTAATAGTTTTGCCGATTTAGGCGTTAACTATTTTTCGAATAAGCTCCATGTATATGATGATAATTACGGCAAGAATATTACCAATTATGATCACTCAACGACTGATAATACTGGCTTCTCGACTTATTACAATGATAACTTTATGCGTTTTCCTGATCGTCCGAACCAAACCTATACTCGTAGCGAAGACGCATACATTGCTGTGAAAGCCAATTATGTCAATCAGATCAACAAACAAAATCAATTAAAGTTTGGAGCTGACTTTTTCCGTCATACGGTTCGCTTATTGAATCTTCGCGAACTTTCAGCCGATCCAGTACATGGCGCGAATGATAATATTGGGTATACTGTGACAGCTGACAAGAAATTGAAAAAAGTCAACAGCGATGACCTTGAGAACAAAATTCTCGGTGCTACTCATCCGATCTCCTTCTCAGGTTACTTACAAAATAAAATGGAAGTTGAAGGATTAGTACTTCGTGCCGGTTTACGTTATGACTTATTCAACGCCGGTGTGAAACGTGTCAAAGATCTCAGCGATCCTACAGGACAGGCCAATCCTGATCATGTAGGTAAGTATACTGATCTCAATGGTAATAATACGTTTGATGTAGGCGTTGATCGTTTATGGGCCGGAACAATTGGTCCGGAAGACTATACTAATTCGAAGAGCGATAATAAGATTAGTCCGCGTTTGAGCGTTAGTTTCCCTGTGTCTGAAAAAACGCAATTCCGTATGAGTTATGGAAAGTTCTTCCAGCAACCCAATCTTAATGCCTTGTATGTGAGCCCTGATTTTCTTGAACGCCAATCAATTTCACCGCCTTTTTCGGCAAGCGTGGGTAACCCGAATTTGCATGCTGAAGAAAGCACTCAATATGAAGTTGGAATCAGAAGATTGTTAACGGATCGAATCTCAATTGACGTGAATGCTTACTATAAAGACATTAAAAACCTTGTCAACGTACGAATCACTCAATCTCAACCTAACGGACTTGTGCTGTATAATAATTATGATGAAGGTGTTGTTCAAGGTGTTAACATTGCCTTTGAAATGCGCCGGACTTCTAAAATTCAAGGACGTTTGGCCTATACGTTACAATCAGCTCGTGGAAGCGGTTCAGGACAAGCTACCGGTTTTCAAGCTGCTTGGTTAGGATTTCAAACCACTAAGCTAAATGCGCCTTTGAATTTCGATCAACGTCATACGTTCAATGCCAATTTGGATATTCGTAATGGAAAAGATGAAGGCCCCATGATTGGTGGAAATCATATTCTTGATAACGCTGGTGTCAATTTCCAATTCAATGCAGCAAGTGGTATTCCGTACACGCCTGTGAATATCAATTCGTTTGGGATTAATGGTGTTCCAGCTGGTAAACCAGTGGGGCGTAGAAATTCACAGAATCAGCCGTGGACGGTACGGTTAGATCTTAAAGCTGACAAAACGGTTTTCATCTCCAATACGATGAATGTTAATGTTTATCTGCAGGTTTTAAACTTACTAGATCATAAAAATGTTGCGCTAGTATGGCCTGCTACCGGCGATGCTGATGACGATGGATATTTGGGAACAGCAGCAGGCAGATCGCTGAATGAACGTCAGGTACAGCAATATTATCTTATAAGCCATGATGGTCTTGTATACGATACGCCACGTCAGGCTCGTATAGGAATACTATTTAATTTCTAAGAAGTTGAATTGATATAGGCGCTCTAGTTTAAAATGCGGGCGCCTATACAAAAAAATTGCATGGAGTCAATTTATGAATAAAAAAGTTTTATTTTCGGCGCTGACTATTGCCGCTACAGTTATTTTGACGATAAGTTTGTGGTCGTCATATGGCGTTGCAAAGCTTGGCCCTTCAGAAAAATTAAAAGCTCGTTTAAAAAAACCAGACATTTCCGATCTTATCCGTGTAGGCTATAATAACTGGATTTATGTGATGGAAAACAACGGTCGGTATATGCAAGATTCGCCAAATTCAGCTCCAGGAGGAGAATTTCCTCGCGGATCAGGACGAACGATTGTTTATGCCGGTGGTTTTCAGTTTGCTGCATTGAAAAAAGATACAATAAGAGCAGTTTCCGAAGCAGAGTTCCGTTCGGAATTTCAACCGGGCCGAATTACTAATTCAGGACTTCCATTTGAACAATTGGTAGCAGAAGATCCAGGTTCAGCCGATCTTAAAGTGTATCAAATCGATCGCTCTTTGTCTGGATCGGATTATACGAATTGGCCGGTCGATGCGCCGCGTGATAATAATGGAAATCCTGCATTAATTGCCGACGCTCAGACGTGGGCAGTTTTCAATGATTTGGATCTTGATTTAACTCAAGAACGTGAAGATACGGAAGACCCAGGTTTAGGAATCCAAATTACATTGGAATCGTTTGTGTACGCGTCAGGTGCTTTGAATGATGCAGTTTATTTGAAATTTACTTTAACTAATAAAACAGACGAAAATTATACCGGTGGCTATATTGGGCTCTGGATGGATCCGGATGTAAATTCTGACAACGCATCAAATGATATTGTTGGTGTGGATACATCAAGAGGTTTGGGATTCTGCTATAATGGTACTGATGCAGACAGACCTGCGGCAACTGGCTTTGATTTTTTGCAAGGTCCAGTTGTTAATATCAGCGATGTGTCACCACTTCTTGCGTCAAAATTTGCAAGCAACACATCGACTTTGGTTTACAATGGCGCTCAAAATATTTATGTACCTACGCCATTACCGGCCGGCAAAATATGGTTGGGAGCAACTGCGTTTAATACGTATAAGAGTGGTTCTCAACCGGCCAATGACGAACAGCGCTATAATCAATTAGAAGGAAAATTTAATGATGGTTCGGTTAAAACAGGCGTTGGGGTATCCGATTATTATGCCTATCGCGGAGATCCGACTGCTGCTGGTGCAGGCAGCAACCCGAACGTTGCGCAAGCGGCCGATGGCGCTGATCAGCGGATGGCACACTGTGTAGGACCTTTTAAATTGGATGCCGGCGAATCACAAGAAATTTGGGCAGCTGTACTGGGGACCAGTCAAGAGTCCGTTGGCGGAAATAACAGGTTAACAGCTGTAGCCCAATTGTTTGTTTTGGACGATGCTATTCAGCAAGGTTTTAAAGCTGGGCTTGTCGCCCCTGCTCCGCCGGATATTCCGAAAATTAATGTTGTAGGATTGGATGGTGAAGCGGTCATTACTTGGTTGAACAATTCAGAATACTCCGTCGATAAAGCCGGTGACATTCTGGGTATCAAGATCGACAGTGGCTTTACGGCTGATTACATTACTAATGACTTTCAAGGTTATCGTGTTTACAGAAGTTTAACAGGTCTTCCTGGCTCTTATGCTATGCTGGCGGATTATGATAAAGTAGACGAGTTCGGTACAGTGGTCAATATTACAATTGATCCAAGTGGCACGCTCATTACTGAGAATCTTGTTGTGGGTAACAATACAGGATTACATTATTCTTATCGCGACGAAGGGCTCACAAACGGACAGGTATATTTTTATAGCGTCACGGCATATGACGCACAGCCTTATATAGCTGATACCAAAGAACAGGTTACTTCGCCGTTTGGCGGTACTGTTGACAAACCGAGCGGATATCCAATATCGTTGGAGACATCGCCTGCAGCCAATGTGGTTTCAATCGTACCGATGAAACCGCTAATTGGAAAAACCTATGCTGCATCACTTGGCGAAGTCGAACACTCTGCTGGCACTGGGGATGGGAACGTCACAGTTGAAGTAGTCGATCCATCTAAAATTACTGGCCATGTGTATAAAGTTGAATTCTTCACCTTACACACCGTTGATGGATACACGGATGGTACGATGGCTTATAGATTAAGAGATACTACTACCAACTTGTTAGTGCCTTTCCAAACCAGGACTAATGATCCGAATACTGCAGCCGACGAACGGTATTTTGATACGCGGATTGCAATTCCTGATAACGATCATAGCGATGAAGAATTTAATATAGCCGACGGAATGCTCATTGGCGTATATGGTCCGGCACCTGGGTTAAATCCTGGAGGCGAACATGTCGGCTGGGATATACCAACCGGTACGCGTCAATTTACTTTTGCCGGTGGCGCCAATGCCGGTGGGCTTGAAGCGTTTAGTGGAGCCCTCGGCTGGGATCGTCCTGTACATTTCTTCGGAAATGAAAACGATCGCTATCCTTCTGTAGATCTGAAAAACATTTTAATTAAATTAGCCTCAACGGATGCTAATGGTGATCCGCTTGATGTTAATGATGTAAATTTATCTTATGGCCATCGGTATCTGCGTAATGCTCAATTAGCTCCTGCGCAGCCTGCATTTGTTCCGTTCATGATAAATACTACGGCTACGTACGCTTATCAAGATTTTGTAAAGACAGTGCCGCTTTCAGCCTGGGATGTAGAAGATCCTGATAATCCACGCCGTCTGGCCATTGGTTTCTTGGAAAACAATGTGACAAATGGTTTGGTCAATGGCAAATACTGGCCGCCATTCTTTTCTAGCGGTGATAACTATGCGGGTACTGGTCCAAGGGAATGGTTATTCATTTCCGATAAGACCTATGCAACTACGTCCGATCCGCAATTGATGGTCAATGCTCTAAGCACAGCTAATATGCCAATTATGTATATGGCAACATGGGCTAGAAGAAATAATACGGGATGGTCGGCATCCGGAACCGGTAGTGATCAATTCAGATTCTTCCACGTTCGGCCAAATGCCGTTGACGATGTATTTAGATTTACTACTGTGGCTGCTCCGACGATGACCGACAAGAAATCTTTGAAAAAAGAACTCAAGGACGTTCGGGTCGTACCGAATCCATATTATGCGCGTTCCTCTTATCAGCCGCAACTTTTTGATAAGCGATTAAAATTTATCAATCTGCCCGGACAATGTACGATCAAAATCTTTACGGTTTCTGGCGATTTAGTTAGAACCCTTGTTCATAATGCAACTTCTAACAATAATCGAGTCAATACGAATCCGTTAGATAGTCGTTCGACGCCGACAGCAGGCGAAACTTCAGTCGAGGTATGGAACCTTCAGAATGCGGGTAACAAATTTGTCGCAAGCGGCATGTACATTGCCCTAATTGAAGCTCCGGGAATCGGTAAGACAACCGTTAAATTTGCAGTCATTCAAGAAGAAGTTCGTGTTAACGGTCCGGATATTCAATAAAAGACAGCTGTCCATTGTTGGGAGCATTAATGTGCTCCCAACAAGTTGTTAAAATTTTAAGGAGAATTTTATGAAACAAAGAGTTATAGCCATAACATATTTATTGTTGTGGACTGCATCAGTTTTTGCTGGTGAAGAAAAACGTGGTGAAGCAGGTTTTATGTTTCTTCACGTTCCATTGGGTGCTCGTGAGACCGCACTAGGAACAACCGGGCTTACCAATAGCAGCGGTGCAAGCGCTATTTATTGGAATCCGGCTAATGTATCGAGTGCAGACCGGGCAACTTTTACTTTTTCATATTTGAATCATTTTGCCGGTATTACATCGAACTACGCTGCAGTCAGTTTTCCTATGGGAGAAACAGGTGTGTTCGGTTTGAGTTTTAATTATTTAAGCTATGGGTCAATTGAAAAAACAAGTGAAACCAATCCGAACGGAGGTTTGGGAAATTACACACCATATGATTTAGCACTTGGATTTACTTATTCAAAGCAAATTACGGATCGTGTAAGCGGCGGTTTGACGGTGAAGTTTCTTAATTCAGCCATTGACCAAGTTTCAGCATCGGCTTTTGCGTTTGATTTTGGTTTCACCTACAATACTGGTTATCGAGGGCTTAAATTAGGCTTTGCTGCAACCAATATTGGCCCTCAATCAATATATAATGGTGATGGATTAGTGCGCAATACAACGGATCCTATTTCAGGCCAGCAATCCTTTCTAAAGTTTGGTTCTGAGCCGTTTGAGTTACCTGCGGCTGTCAATTTTGGCGCTAGTATGGAATTATATCGTAACGAACAAAATTCTATTACTGGTATTTTGGAACAAAATATAAATAGTTTTCAGGCTAACCGCACTAATTTCGGTGCCGAATACGGTTTTCAAAACATGTTTTTTGCACGTGTTGGCTATACGTCAACCCTAAAACGTAATCGCGATTATCGCACGAGCAAAGCCGCAACGGCTGGTTTGACTTTTGGCGGTGGGTTGGATTATAAATTTAATGATGATTTAGGTGTCACTTTCGATTATGGTTACATGGACGTGGGACAACTCGATGCAACTCATCGCTTTTCGGTGGGTATTAAGTTCTGATCCTTGGTTTAGGTTAGGTAAAAAAACCCGTTTCGATTTTTCGAAACGGGTTTTTTTATTAGAGTGTTATTGAATTCTAAGTTTTATTCGCATTGTCCATTACAGGATTTCATGACTTTAATATCGTCATAGTCGGCAATAGCGCGTGAACCGGTTCCATCGGCGTCAGTGCGGATAGCAATACCTACGACTTCGTCCGGCGGATATTCTCCAAAAACTTTTTTGTAATGTTCATAAATATTGATGGTCTCGGTTACCCATACATCTTTTTTTCCCATTCCGCTTTCAACTACGGTCATAGTGGCTTTACCCGTTCCTTCCCGGCGAAACGTATCGCATAATGGCACTTCATTGCTCCAAATATATTTAATGCTTTTTGGAATTCCGAAAAAAGAAACATAATAAGTAATATATAAGCCCGCTGCGCTGTCGCCTTTGCCTTTTAATTTTTCATTAGCGCCCTTTGGAAATTCCCGTATACGCCACCGCCAACTAAGACAGGGATATTTTTTGACATTCCATTTTTTTTCGCTGACAATAGTGATGGCCTGTCCGGTATCATCTGCATGCAGAAATTTATTTCCATTTTCCTCTGCGATGACATAAGGTACTTGACCCGCTGCCGCTTCGGATATTTTTTTTACTTTAAGGCCTTCGACCCAGCCCCAGCCCTGTGGAAATTGCCCTGTAGTTCCTTTTGAAAAGTCTTCGATCAAAATAACATCATTTTCTGGTATTGGCTCATAATTCGGGATGAGCGCAAAAATAATTGCCATAAGGATGTTGACAAATACAATAGACATAATACATCACGCCTTTCATTAATAACTACGATTTTTTAACGCCAGGAGGATCGATTATCGCCAGTTCGGAAATGGTTTTAATTGTGAAAAAGGCAAAATAAAAGAACAATGCAATGGCAACAACCAGTGCGATCAGGTCAAAAAACATAATGGTAAATGATCCGATGGTGACGCTGAAATTGTTGACAAAATAAAATACTGCGTTCACGCTCATATACAGAACTCTGATTTCTGTTGGGCCGATTTTTCCGTAAGAAATTTTAAAAACTCCGGTAACGTTGGTCGATAAGTAAACGTAAATGGACATCAACAAATATCCGATCAATGCTAGGAGGCCGTACGTAAAACCCACATACGGAGAGATTCCCAACCCAATGCAAATAGCTGTTGAACTAAAAGCATCTACCGCGTGATCGACGAAATAGCCGTATTTCGGACGTTCAATATGCCGGAAACGCGCAACGCTGCCGTCTAATGAATCGCCAAACCAATTGAGTATAAAACCAAAATTAGCCAGCCATAAAAAATTTTTTTCAAAATTGGACAAATAGTAACTTCCGGTAATAATTAATGTAGCCATGATGCCGATAACCGTCAATACATCCGGAGTGACCCATGCCGGCATACGTTCTGACAGCCACAACAATGCCGGACGTTCCAGCGGTCCGAGAAGGATATCGTTGACTCGTTCTTTGTCTTTTGTCTTTTCCATGACGCCGCTAACCTTTATGCGTAAGTTTAAAATGAACTAATTTTTTAATCTGAATTATTGAGGCAAGCCCCATGACTCCCATAAATATAATATTACCTCCCAACACCCAAAAAACAAGTGTTTTAACACCGAAAAGCGCAATGATGGAGATGTAAAATGTCCGGATATCACCTTTGAAAAAGGGACGAATTTTTTGAGCAAGTTTAGTCGAAGCTGTTTCCTGTCCCATCATCCTGAAAATGTCAGCCGCCAGAAATTGACGACTTTGATAGCCGGCTTTCCGCATGTTGGCTAACTCTTTAAAAGCGATTGCCAAAAATCCGCCAATACATAAAAATGCCGTTACTGGAAAAATAAAATTAAAGCCGGATTCAATATAACATTCGAATGTCAGGACGATGAATGGAATTCCGAAACGCAAGTCATCAACCAAAACGTCGAATTTAGCGCCGCCTTCTGATTCGTAATTCCGGATCCGTGCCGTTTCACCGTCACACCGATCCAACACACCTGCTGAAAACTGCCAGATAATTGCAAAAGCGATGATTGCCCAGTGAGCATTGATAAACAACAACAGTGACGCTAAAACATACAAAATCATTTGCGCAGCGCTCAAGGTGTTGGGAGCAACGCCCATACGTGCGAAAAAAAATGAAAGCGGCTTAGAAAATTTTGAATTGACAATTTTTGAAAATTCACCGCTCACATCTTTAAAAGCAATCTTCCAGAAAAAATTCTTGATATGATGGTCGCTGATACCAGGATAAACTCGCAACCACCAAGCGTCTTTAACGAATAGTAATTGAAGTATCTTCATAGAATGCAGCTTCTTTACCAATTCGTCCCACTCAGAATATTGTCCAGCAGATTTTAACGAAGCAGGCGATACTATCAGAACATCAGTACTAAAAACACCATCGCTTGCATAGTTTAAGTTCAGTTCATCCGTAACGGTATGACTCATTATCGGTTCAGTGAATTCAAGCGACTTTAATTTAGTAAAATCGAATCGACGCAATTTTTCGGGATGCTCAAAAACGACTTTGAATTTTTCAGTAAATGTTTCAGTAAAATGGATTTTGTGATTGTTAATACGAACATCTTTGTAACACACCAAGCCGCAATCGCTTTGCATGTGAACGGTTTGATTGAGAAATGTCGGATGCACTAAAATATCAGCATTAAACAATAGAAATCGCTGATTCCACTTTCCTGCAATATCTGCAATGATATGAGATAATCCATTATTGGATTCAAAGATAGAGTAGTCAAGAGTTAACCGGTGACGAACCGATCCGATTTGTTTTTCGATTCGATTTTTGTCAGAGCTATTACAAAGTATTGACACGCTTTTAATTCCAGACTTGGACATAGCAACCAGCGCGCGATTCAAAATGGTTTCACCGCCATATCGGGCATCGAATTGCGTGCCGTCAGAGGTTGCATTGTAAGCCAATATAATTGCGTGAGTGATCGGCTCAGCTGACATAAAGCGGGCTCCAACTTCAGTTTACAAAACGTGACGTATCATCACAGTGTTATTTATTTTTCACACTATGAAGGTTTAATAAATCGGATCCAGACGTACCGGTATAAATGAAAAATAAAAGTTACGATCATCCAGAGAGCGGCAAAATTAAAGCTTTCACGCGGATTTTGAGCTAAATAACCTATTGTAATAATTAGCATGATAATGGCGCGTCGGCATGCCACAAGATGGAATAATCGGTCAATTTGACGAATGTCATAGATATCACGCTTATATTTTGCTTTAAAAAAACCGTTAATCGATTTGTCGATCCAATATAAAGCCATCAAAGTCCATGCCGATTCTACGCTAGTATCCGAAAAATTTAATAATTGTCCGTTAGAAAAATGCCAGCCTAGCGTACCAAACCATAAAAAAATTGCCGGAGAACTGGTAGCATGTTCGATGATACCGGCCGTTTTACTAAGCCGAACTGTCAGACGGGCAAGTTTGCCATCGACTGAATCTAAAATAAACATTGACCAGCCGACAATAACGGCCCAACCGATTTCACCCAATGCAAATAGCGCAGGGATAGCAAAAGACGCGATGATACTAAGCGTTGTGACGAAATTAGGAGTGATAAAAGGATAAAGGCTCAGCCATCGTGTGATTTCACGGACCGGATATTTGTAAATGTAAGTCGCAATAAAATCCATTGTCCCTTTAAAATTGGCTTCGTACATCAAATTTTCAATTGCACGTAAATCGGAAGACGATTCAATTTTTACGAAATAGGGGACGCAATCTAGGCGCAGGTCTTCAATATAAGAATCAACATTTGTCGGAGTCATTTTAAAAAAAATATTTTTATTTTCAAGTTGCTGAACAGCGAGCTGCAACGACTGAAAATCATCAAGGCTGGGAATGATTGGCTGGAATGTACTTTTAGTCAATTTTAATGCGATCGGGGAATTTTCAGTGTGGGTTTTTAGAACAACATTACCATTCTTCTCAAAGGCAAAACGTAGTAATCGATCGTCGATAACAGATTGTACATCCATTAACCATACAAGTTCGGACGAGTTTTTCTGTAAATGTTCTTTTAAGTTTTGAAATGGTATGAACGTCAAATTCTTACGACGACTTAAGCGATCGTTTTCAAACGTAGAATCATTAACCACGATTATTTGATTAACTTTCAACTCATGGAATTGCCGAATCATTCTTTCAATCAGTGATAACCCATAAATACGGGCATCAATGGAATATTCATTTGGAACAAGCAGATATACGGTCATAGCAACTCTATTCAATGATTTTCCAATTTTTTTTAAGCGCTAAAAATTTTAGTTTTGGATCAGGAAATACGGCAATTGCTTCGCCTACTGAATCAAGAAGATAATGGTCAGAGTAATCATTGGCATAAGCAGCCGCATCTTGCAATTTCGTACCATGTTTATCGCAAAATGATTCCGCCAGGATTTTTTTATTAAGACCGTACGGATGAAGCCCGATAATCTTTCCATTGTATTTTCCATGGATGTTTTCCAATTCACAACAAATGACTTCAGTGATCTTAAAAAAATTAGCAATAGCGTTTACAAGCGGCCTGATCGAACCGCTTAAAAGAACTATTGTATAGCCTTCATTACGGCGTCTTTGCAAGTCATTGAGAATATCGTCGTGAAAATCTTTTTCTATAAATTTTTTAAAACATTCTGCCGCTAAATATTCAATTCTTTCCGATGGAAAATTCTTAAGATATCTTTTAAATTCTTTCCATTGTGCAGAAGAGACGGCTAATCGGGTTAAAAAAAATAACAATGCCGACCATGCAAATGTCCAAACTGAAATCGAATGGGTAGAGAACAAAAACCGTATAAATTTACGTTCAGTTGAAGAGCGTGTTAAAGTGCCATCGATATCAAAAAAAGCAATTTTCATGAATTGTTAGTAAATAAATGCCGTCCTTCTATCAGTACTGGTAATCCGCGAACAAGACTGACAACGGCGGTAAAGATTGAAAGTGCTGTTCCGGTCAAGGCTGCGTGAGGCGTGAGCCATGCCAGCTGGCCAAGATCCGCATTGTGAAGGACTTTCTCAGTAAAAATTGTCAAAAAAATCAGATAAGGAAATGTAATACCTTTAATGACTCCGTAAAATGCCCGCATAAAGCGTCCGGAAACTAAGAATTTTCCAAGATGCGTAACCATCATAGTGTTCTCGCCAAATGCTGTTTTACCTTTGGTCAAAGCTTGGCTTCTCATCGCATCTGTAATGAAACCTCTCGACATCATAAAAATCGGAATCCACATAGGTATAATATCTAAATCGGCAAAGACAATCCAAAAAACATTTTCAACGATGCGGTCGCCGGTAATGTCGAGCACGCCTCCAAATTGCGACGTCTCGTTACGTTTCCGTGCAACGTAACCATCAAGCGCATCTAAGATAATGATTACAATGGCCATAAAAAAGGCGGCAATTCTTAGGGCAACATCATGCGAATAAATCATCCATACCAGCACATACATTAAAATAATGCGGCCGATAGTGATGCAATTGGCGAGGTTGAGAATATTCATAATGATGATGGAGTAGAGTGAGGAGCTTCTTGTTTAATATATTTACTGGCAATACCTTTACCAACTATATATAAAATGAAAAACGAAATGAGTTGCCCCCAAGCGATGCCGTTTTCTTTAAAGAGCAATATCAACGCAAATGTACTGATTATGCCGACTAATCCGCCAATCGTATCACGAAGGAGTGATTCTGTCGGCTTACCAAAAACTGAAATTACAATCATTTGTAGTCCGCCGAGGGCATGGAATACATATGAAAAATAAAAAACCGCAAGAATAAACCAGCTATCGGCATACTTTGGTCCACCCATAATTTTCATAATCCATGGACTCAGAAGGGTCAAAATAATCGGAACAGGTATAGTAAACCATAAGAACGTTCTGATAAATTCTTGCCGGTGTTCGATATTTTTTGATTTTGAAAGTTTGATCGTTAACGGATCAGTAAAAGCCTGATTATAATTTTTTACAAAAGTAGAATACTTCTTAGCAACTTTAAAGTTGGCTAATTGGTCCAAAGGCAGCATAGCCGGTATCAATAAATGTTCAGCCTGAACAAAACCAATACGTACGAATTTTCGTAAGTAAAAAGGAAAATATTCTTTGAGAATTTTTCGCGTTTTAGTAAAATGAATTTGTTTCCATTTAAAATAAGGCAGTAATTCTCTTAAAACGTATATACGCAGAAGTACCATCAATGAAATTCCAATTAGAATGCCTGTAAAATAATGATTAATTCCGAATAACAAGTAGAAGATAACAGCCAAAAAACTTTCTAAAAAACCAGCCATTGATTCTAAAAAAGCATCCGTACCAAATTTTTGTTCGACAGCAAAGACAGACGAAGAGATACTTTCTAAATTTGTTATTATGAGATGAGCCGTAGCCATTATTATAATAAACCATATGCTCATCTCTGGAAATGTCACCTCCAGATCATTTTTGAATATAATGGTTACAACAAAAAATAAAGCCCCAACTCCAAACGCAGATAAAATTCGAATCAGCGTAGAAGGAGCAACGATCTCATTGATTGCGCGTTCGCGTTCGCCTGAATAGTACAATGTCGGCGCTTCTCTCACAATTCGATAATGCAAACCTAAATCGGTAACGACCTTGGACAAGCTTACAGCCGTTTCATATAAAGCAATGAGTGCAAAAATAGATTTAGGAAGTTCATATGCAAAAAAAACCGTAAACAAAATCGAAAAAGCGGAAACGGCTCCGCGGCCTAATAAGATTCGAAAAGATTTTTTTGCAAGGCTACTCAAAATGCTCCGCGGTTTTATTTAAATCCGAAAGTGATCGAAAATTTCCAATCCATAAAGCAGTCACTGTCTTTGGTAGCCATACGATAATCTTCCCGCACGTAGTCGTCCGCTTCATAATGCATTTTTTTAATGATATCAATGTTCTCTTGCGGTATGCCAGAATTGTCCAGCCAATTATTGAGACTGCAGTTTGGCATGATAATGGTCTTTGTGGTTATATCCTGAAAACCGGCATACACCAGAATATTGATCAGGTCAACTTCCGTGAGTGTGTACCGATCTTCTTTATAGCGAAACATCTCAGTGTACCATTTAATAGTGCGTTGAGACGGAGGATTGCCTTCGCACAAGATAAAACAGCCGCCTTTTTTTAAAATACGCTTGACTTCCGATGCAGCTTTCTGAAGGTTATTGATATGATGAAATACCATGCGGGCTGTCACCAAATCAAAATAATCGGAAGGAATTTCTTTCAAATCTTCGGCGTTGGAAACTTTGAGTGTATAAGATTCTTTATTTTCGACTTTTTCAAGCATGGCCTGACTGTAATCGACTCCCCAACATTCTGCCGCCGGATTCATATTCTTAATAGCTTTGAGCACCTTTCCTGTACCGGTTCCCAAATCCAGTATTTTTCCCGGCGAAATTTGTTTAGCAATTTGAACAATACCGCTCATAAGAACATCACGGTTGACCCAATCCAGATTATTGTATTTTTTTGCGCGTTGGGTCCAGTCGACATGGATTTGGATGATTTTTGAGAGTAAAGGAGAGTTTTTGGCTAATTCATTAATGGAATTCTGACTCCGTAATTCCATCCAACCTTTTTTAATAATGTGTGTAATGATCTTTTCACCGTCATGCGACATAGAGTTGAGCAAGTCACCAACTGAAGATTTTTCAGAAATACGACTCCGGACATATTTCAATTTATTTTGCCGGATAAGTAGTAATCCTGTAAATACAAAAAAGGAATCCGGTTCGGCGCTGACCCTGTTGATTAAACCGTTTTCGATCACAACTTTCTCATTAAATGCACTCTGGTCATCAATCATACAACAAGCCGTAAAATCTTCACGTGATTTCATTAGTTCTTTGATGATCTGTGATTCAAAAAGTGTGTCTCCGTATACTACAAGAATATCGTCATCCGCAGTGCTTAATGCATCGATAATTATTGCAAGAGAAAAAGCACTTCCGGTTTGTTGCCATTGGGGGTTCGTATGCACGTGGATATCGCTTCTTGCAAAGCTTTCTGCTGCATGTCCTAAGACAATATGGATATCTTCAATTCCGCTGTTTCGAAGAATCGAAACCTGAATGTCTATAAGCTTGTGTTCAAGAATATCGATGTCAAAAACCGGTTGATCTGAAAAAACCGGCTTATTGGCGCTAAGAATAATTGCTTTCATTTTGGATCAATGTTGTTATTGTAGGAATTTATTAATTGTAAATTAGGATCCAGGGAACGTTTCTTTTTTAAAGTAATTTGTTTTCCATCTTTGAATGATAAGAATAGAAGACGCGAGAGATGAAAAAGCCATCCTAACATTGACCAGAATAAACAGGCGATTAAACCTGTTTCCAGATTGCCTACGAACATAAAAGTCGTTAGGATAAACACATTGATATTTCGTCTTGCAACGATGTACGATATGCGAATATCCATGGGAGTGTATGAGTACAAAGATTTTCCATAAGTACGTTGAAATGACAAAACGGTCATCCGGTGCATCCAGAATAAGATGAACATAAATGCTCCGGCTATGGCAAAAGGTGAATCAATGTTCTGTTCAGCCAAACTCCAGCCTACAGCAAAATACCATAATGATGTAGACCAATAACTAACACGGTGTTCAATCCAGCCAAATTGGTCGGAAAGGCGAATCGTCACGCGAGCCAGTTTACCATCGCATGAATCAAGAATAATCATGATCCATTCCAAAACTAATCCTGCAACAATCCATCCCATGAAAAAAACAGGAACAACAAGCACTTGGATCGCGATAATGGCCAGCGTCAGCATATTCGGTGTTATTAAAGTTTTGCTAAGCGGCCTGACCAGAATCCATGTAAAACATTTATCAATTAAAATAGCGACGAAGTCAAGTACCACTTTTGATTGCGACTTATGTACGTATCGTTCTAAAGCTTTCAACTCGTCGTTGTTCGTCACGTGCTGTAATACGGGGACAGTGTCGCTTTTTAAAGTGTTATCGTAAGTATTGTAATCCAATATAGAGCGGGTAGTGATAGAAGAAAAAGCGGTATCAATTATCTTCAACCATTCGGATATATTTGTTAAATTATTTTTTACTGATTCAAATTCGCTTGATGAAAGCTTGACTAAAAGTGGGGAGGCTTTACTGCCGTTCGTAATTCGCAAACTTCCGGTATGAGGCACTACGTCTTTCAATAAACGATTATCATATTCAGCATGTCCTTCCATGAGTAGAACTGCTTTGTAAGGAATCAATGTCTGCATTCTGAGCTGGTCATAAGTGATGGACTGAACTTCGATTGGAAAACGTGGTTTAAAGTCATTGCGCAATGGCAGACGGACATTGGATGACAATATTAATAAAGCGTGACGAATACCCAAATCAGAGAGGCGTCTTAAAATTCTTTCACAAAATGAAACTCCCCAGATTTTCTTAAAACTATATTCGTTCGAACAATTGATAATGGCAATAGTATTGGCCTCCATCTTTTCACCTTTCGGTTTTGGATAAAGATTTTAAGATTTCTGTTTTTTTACTGTAGTCGTCAGCCAGATAAGCCTTAATATGTGCCAAAGCCAAGTCAGAACCACCCACAATACAATTATAAAAAATGATTCACATGCAAAGCCCATGGCCGATCCCACTATCATAAGGAAAATATCATTGCGGCGTGCCGTAAAGAGATGGATGCGTCGATCGAGCGGTGAAAAATCCAACAATGATTTACCGAACCAGTAGTTGCAAAAATTTAAATTAAATTTATCTAGAATCGGAAAAAATGTCAACGCCATCCCTGCTATTCCGGTTATACTGTCCCATTGACCCATCGAAAAGTACCATCCCATTCCGGAATACCATCCTATTCGAGTCGGTAAGCTGGTTAAATGATCAACACGGTCGGCAACATGGCTCAATCTAAAAGTTAACCGAGCAAGTTTTCCGTCAAGCGAATCCAGTACAATAAAAGATGCGGCCAAAATCAAGCCGGCCCACAAATAACCGAGCCAGAAGCATGGAATGGCAGCAAAAGAACATAGTACAGCCAATCCTGTAATATGGTTAGGAGTAATACTCGTTCGTGCTACCCAACGTGTCATTTCACGCACCGGTAACCGGTAACCGTAAATTGCTATGAATTCCATCGCGCCTTTGAATGTATTTTCATAAAGAAGATTTTCAATTTGCTTGATCGACGTTTGCGCGTTTATACGGATCAAAACCGGAGGAACCGAACGACGCAAAAAACGGATATATGAGGATAATGTCGATAGTTCCAAAGCTTTAAGATGTCCGCGAAGGTGCGATGATGAAAAGCTCGTCGGGTTTTTTGATGCCAAGGATTTAAAATTGGAAATATCTGAGCGAAATGCCAATGGAATATCAGATCGGTCATCGGTTATAACTTGGGCGGTTTCTGTTTGTATCAAAGCTTCGAAAACGCGGTGATCGTATATAGCATTACTTTCAACCCATAGTATTGTTTCATTGTCTATATGAGAATTTAACGCATCCCATGGTATTTCGATGTTCTCTACAGTATCGATCGTAGCGTTAAAATGTTTTTTAAAATCGTTTCGCAAAAAATGCTTTTCAGCGTGAGGCGCAATCAAAATAATAACATGGGGTTGATCACGAAGGATGCAGAGTTGGCGAATAATGCGCTCGACCAATGAAATACTGAAAATTTTCTTGAAACTATCCGGCGAACGGGCATCAACAATAATGTTCATGATTCTGATCTTTAAGTGCGTGTAAATAAGTTTTTTCAAAATTCTTAATCATCATGAAGAGCGAAAAATTTTTTTCAACGTGCCGTCTGGCGTTTTGCTGAATTTCTCTTTTTTGGCATTCAGAAAAATGAGTAGCTTGCATGATCATAGCAGCTAGATGAGCGGCATCGTTAGTTTTAAAGCGAAAGCCATTATAATTATTAATGACAACATGATTATCATCGGCCGACTCGGCCGTAAAAACAATTCCTCCACATGCCATGGATTCCAAAATCACATTGGGTAATCCTTCAGACCATGACGATAAGACCATAAAATCAGCAATATGATAATAATCATTCACAGCTTCGACCGGTCCTGAATAATGCACAACTTTCTGTAAATTGTTCTCTAAGATATAGGCATTCATTTCATCATAGGTTTGTTGTTCGGATATCGGGCCCACACATATATACTGCAAATTGTCCATTCCAAATTCTTGAGTCATTATTTTAATAGACTTGAGTGTACAAAGCAGGTTTTTTACAGGGTGGATTCGTCCAATGGATAATACAATCGTTTTTTCTGTATCAAACCCCATTTTTCTTTGTAATTGTTTTTTTGAGCACTGATCAATCAATTTGAATCTCTCAAGATCAATGCCGTTGTATATCACCTTAATGCTTGAAGATTGTACATGTGCTCGTGATTGAAGTTCTAATTTTGTTGCAATAGAATTGGTGATTAAAAGGTGATGTTTTAGCCGAAAAAGAAATTCGGTCAATATATATTTAAATTTTAAATTTGAACTCACGAGAGTACCAATCATCGGCGGGCTATCATAAAATAAAGATGCTACATAAATAAGCCAATTGGTCCGGCGATTGAAGGCATGAATTAGATCCGGTTTTTCCTTTTTAATAATTTTAATTAACGTTTTGATTCTGTGGATGGTTCCAGTACTCCCTTCGGCTAGAAAAAAAACCATTTCGTTTTCTAACATCGCAGTGTAATGCAACAAATCCCGCCGTTGCAGGATAAGAATCGGTTCAAAATAATTGCGATCGAGACCGTTTAATATATATAGCAAATGCCTTGATGTACCACTTTGTCCCAAGGCTCGATGAACAAAGGCTATTTTAATTTTTTTTTGTCGCATTCCTGAAAAAACGTATGGTCATTTCTAAGCCTTGTTCAAGAGAATATTGGGGCTGGAATTTTAATTGATTTTTGATGGCCGAGATATCGCTTTCACTATACACAATGTCGCCAATTCTCGCGGATGAATGGATGATCGTGGACCGGCTTCGAGTCAGTTCTTTGATCATTTCCGCCAATTGTTTAATTGAAGTTGAGTAACCGGAAGCGACATTAAAAATACCAGTAACATTGCTCAGTGAGGTATCGATGTTTGCTTGTACGATATCCTTTACAAAAACAAAGTCGCGGTTTTGTTCACCGGAACCATGGATGATCAGATCATTACCGTGGAGAGCATTATTGATAAAAAAAGGAATGACCGCTGCGTAAGTGCCATTGGGATTTTGCCGTGGTCCGTAGACATTGAAATATCGAAGAGAAACGGTTTGCAAACCAAATGTTTCGTAATAGAAATTCATTAAATGTTCCCCATTTAGCTTTGTAAAAGCATAAGGGTTTTTAGGAATTGGAAGCGTAGTTTCTTTTTTGGGCGATTCAGGATTATCGCCGTATATCGCGCATGAACTGCTGAAAACAATTTTTTTAACGCCTTGATGCCTTGCAGCCTCAAGGATTTGTAAAGTTCCTATTGTATTCAATTCGATGCATTCTTTTGGTTTTTCAATCGATTCGGGAACCGAAACCATGGCTGCAAGATGGTAGATATAATCTGCATTTTCAAAAACGCGCATCAAGACGTCATATTCCATTATCGAAGCTTTATGAATGACTACATGGGTAAAACTAGAAAGGTTTTCAACAAACCCTGTGCGGAGGTTGTCAACTACATGTACTTCAGCTCCTTTTTCATTCCAGTATTCAGCAATGTGACTGCCAATAAAACCGGCCCCGCCGGTAATTACAATTTTGTTCATTATTTTTATTTAATGATTTGTATCGGTGCGCAAGGTAAAACGCCGATACGCGCTTTAGGTTTTTGGGTTGCCAGCCATTGTTTAATTTCATCCCAATCTCGAATGAGCCGCCCGTTGGGATATTTAGTTTCAAAACTTTCCTGAGGATAAAATTGAGAATAAACCCAAGGATCGTTCGTGGAGTGGTCTTGGGGCGTGCGTTTTTTCTTTTTCGGTTTTTGTTGATACCATTGGTAGTCTAATTTCACCGGCAAGAGAAATTTAACCACAAATAGGCGTCGCGCACCGGCAAATAGTGATAATAAGCCATACGAGTGTAGAAAAATATTAAAAGCTTTAAAAACAGCCAGAATCCATTTAACCGGTTTTGAACGTTTACGAATATTTTTCCATCCGTGGTAGTCAATACCATCACGAGTGGCATTGATGTATATGAAATGGGCGTCGGGAAATGCTTTACGTACCCATTTGTTTTTATCGGATTGAACAGGATCGGAGTCAAGGGGATAGCTGTTGACGATCACGACATCGTACGATTTTCTTTTTTCTGAATCGATTGTACGGGAATAGATCTTACTGGCATATTCCCGTGCTTCCGCAAATGCTCTGTAAACATCACCGGAAATTACGCGAGCTACTTGGCGGTGAGCATTGACCATTACGTTATAACTGAAAATAGGGGGTAATAACTTAGCAAACTCTTCGGAAGCTTTTCGCATATCCCATTCTGAACTATCAAATTTTCCGCGCCCCCTTTTTTTGAGGAATCCATGCATATGTGAAATGCTTTGAATGCCAGCGACTCCGGGTAAAAAAAGTTTGGCACCACCCCCGTAGCCGTGGCAAGAATGAGGAATTACGCTGCCGATTCCGATCAACAAATCCGCGTCAGCCACTTCAGCATTGACGTAGGCAGGCATTCCATTCGCCAACTGACCTAGGAAAGCTGTCGGGGAATTAAAAGCGTCGTGCGATCCTGTCTTATAATTTTCAACAGCTTCATGTCCTAATTTCATTTTCAATTCAGGCGTAGTAAGTGGGCGATGCGACCCTGTAGCAATGATAAAACTGATTGCACCTTTTGAAATAACACTTGAATGGATAATCTTGAGAATGCCGGGTATAACTTTATAAGCCGGAGTAGGGCGACCAAGGTCGTCCACAACAAAGACAATTTTCTGAACAGCGTGACAGGCTTTTAAAAGCACATCGCGTGAAGCCGCTATTTGGGCCAAAATCTCAGCATCGGTCAAAGCCGGTGCGTCAGTTGGTGAAAGCATTTCTACCAAACAACCTTCCGGTATTTCGAAAGATTGGATCTGGTCTTCATACCACGCTGATGTGGGTACTGAAAAAACAGGCATAAAAATAGTTAAGATAATGTTTTTTGGGCCATAGTATAATCTTCAGGGACGCCAATATCTATAAAATAATTATCAAATGGAAGTCCGAAACAGTTCAATTGACGATAATGTCGTTCCATGAAATCTTTTTCAAATGAAAATCGAGCAGGAGTTTGGGTTTGTTCAAAAATTGCAGTATCAATCAAATAAATTCCACCGTTAATCATGCCGGATTCGATTTCTTTTTTTTCATTGAAAGCTGTAATGCGTCCTTGCATATCAGTTTCAACCGTTCCATACCTATAAACAGGTTGTATTTGCTTCAACGCAATGGTTAAGGATGACTTGTTGGAGTAATGAAACTTAAAAAGATCTTTAAGGTCAACATCAAAAAAAGTGTCTCCATTCAAAATAAAAGAACTTGTTCCATTGATCAGATCCATCGATTTTTTTATAGCACCACCAGTTCCTAAAGGCTCTTTTTCGATTTCATATACTAATGAAAGGTCGTTGTAATGATTGCCAAAATGATCTTGAATAATGTTGTATTTGTATCCTACCGATAGGATAACTTTTTCAATTTGTTGCCGGATCAGATAATTTAATACGTATTCTAAAAACGGCTTACCATTGATCGGTGCCATGGGTTTAGGCAAATCAGGAAGGACAGATTGCAAGCGCGTTCCCATTCCACCGGCTAAAATAATAGCTTCCCGGATCATGATTTTCCGAAAAGATTTTTTTCTACTAATTCACAAATAATGTGACCCACCAAGATGTGCGATTCTTGAATACGCGGAGTATCGTCAGAAGGAACGTTAATCAAATAATGGCATAGATCTTTCATTTTTCCACCTTTTTCCCCGGTAAAACCTACGGTAACCATGCCGATATTTTTCGCTGCTTCAATGGCTTTGACCACGTTTTTTGAATTGCCTGACGTAGAAATACCGATCAAAACATCACCCTTTCGCCCAAATCCTTCAGTCAATCTTGAAAAGATATCATCGTACGAGTAATCGTTGGCAACGGCAGTCAGATATGAAGTATTTACGTGCAGTGCCTCTGCAAATAACGATCGGCGATCTAAATAAAAACGTCCGGATAGTTCTGCTGCCAGATGTTGCGCATCGGCCGCACTACCGCCGTTACCGCAAAAAAGTACTTTCTTTTCCTGGCGATATGCTGAGACAATCTCGTCGACTACCTGTTGTATCATTTGTAAAAGCCTGTCACTATTGAGTAATTTCTGTTTTACATCAATCGAATTTTGAATTAATGTTTGGATAGAATTCATCCCACTCTCCATGTCGTGATGCCGTTCTCAGTGAATTGGTACCGGCGAAATTCGCCGCCGAATTTTTTGAGTGATTCAATTACTTGGTACCGGGAATTATTGGGACAATAAAACATCATGAATCCGCCGCCACCGGCGCCGGAAATCTTACCGCCAGTTGCACCTGAATGAATAGCAGATTCATATATTTCATCTAAAACGTTATTAGTAATTTCATCCGCCATTTGTTTTTTATATTGCCATCCGAAATCGAGAATTTCGCCGATTTTTTGAATTTGACCTTTTAAAATGGCTTCTTTCATCATGATGGCTTGCTCACGCAGTTTATGCATGGCTTCGATAGATTTCCCTTTTTTTGTAGTAACATTTTCTCTTTGAGATTCAATAATTTTATGCGAGAGCCGGCTCGTTCCGGTATAATATAAAAGTAAATTGAGTTCGAGCTCATTGATATATTCCTGTTTGACACGCAGCGGGTTAACAATCACTTTATCAGCTGCATAAAACTCCATGAAATTAAAACCTCCGAACGTGGCAGCATATTGGTCCTGTTTCCCTCCGGCCATTGCCAGGTCCTTGCGTTCAATCTCGAAAGCAAGATGAGCCATGTCATATTCGCCTAGCGGCAAGCGTAACCACTCCGCAAAGGCCCCAAGTATAGCTACAACCAATGTCGATGACGTTCCGAGCCCCGATCCGGCGGGCGCGTCGACATAGGTTGACAAAGTAAAAGAAAGTTTTTCTTTCGAATAATCCTTTACAACACGATTGTATATTCCCTTAAAAAGATCACA
>JAIBAF010000010.1 GCA_019695335.1 bacterium | reverse complement strand
ACGATTTTGCCCATTTACCGGTGACAGCCGTTCAACAACAACAGATATTTCTGGTTGATGGTACTTATTTTTGCTGGTATGGCACTCGTACGGCGCGAGCCAGCACTTATATTTCTCAAACTATTTTAAACAAGGTTCATTTATGCGTCTGAAGCAATGGATAGTGATACTGTTTCTGCTGGCGCCCTCAACTTTGCCGGCACAGTATTATTACAATTATTTCGGCACCAATAAAGTCAATTATACAGACTTCAGCTGGAAGATTCTCGAAACGGAACATTTTGAAATTTATTATTATCCTGAGATGCTGGAATTGGCTGAACGTGCGGCCGGTATGGCGGAAGAACAATATCTAGAACTTCAAAACCGGTTCAATCATTCGCTCGTTCATAAAGTGCCCATGATCATATTCAGTTCGCATATTTACTTCCAGCAAACCAATGTCACGCCGTTTGAAATTCCGGAAGGTGTGGGAGGATTTTTTGAATTTTTCAAAGGCCGCGTAGTGCTGCCGAGCGACGGTTCGTCTTCGCATTTTCGCCGTGTATTACGTCACGAACTGGTGCACGTATTTATGGATTCGAAGGTTAACAGGATTATCTCGAATCATCGTAAGTTAAATAACCCCGGCCCGCCGTTGTGGTTTACTGAAGGCTTGGCGGAGCTCTGGTCAGGTGAGCCGGATCATCAGGCGGAAATGGTGATTCGTGATGCGGCGTTCAATAGTACGATTTTACCCGTAGAAGAATTTTATAAGGTACAAGGTACCTATTATATGTACAAGCTGGGTGAAAATTTTCTCCATTTTGTGGAGGAGCGTTACGGCCGTGAGAAGATTCTGCTTATTATGGAAAACATCTGGAAATCCGATACATTTGAAAAAGTAATCGAGATGTCACTCGGTAAAAAATATGCATCCTTGAGCGAAGAATGGATTTATTGGGTCAAGAAAAAATATTTTCCGGCTTTGGAAGATAATGACGTTCCGAGCGCCATTTCATCCGTGATTACCAAAGAAGGTTTCAATTCAAAACCGGCCTATTACGCTCATGACGGAAAAGAAGAAATATTTTATGTTGCCAACCGCGATGGGTATACTAACATTTACCGCCAAGAATTGGGTAGCAGTCATTCGGAAGTAGTGATCGCCGGCGAGCGCTCCAACGATTATGAAACCTTCCATTTCTTCAAAAGCCGGATTGATGTGAACCATCATGGCGAACTGGCTTTTGTAAGCAAAAGCGGTGAGAAAGACGTTTTGTATATTTACGATGTAGCGAAAAAAGAAATAACGCACAAATATATGTATAAAGACCTTGTCGGGATCGCTTCGCCGAGTTGGTCCCCCGACGGGCAGTCGATCGCATTTTCCGGATTAGCCGTCTCCGGTGACGACGATTTGTATACCATCAAAGTCAGCGACGACGATGACGATGGAACAATCCGTAAATTGACCAACGATTTTTATGACGACAAAGATCCTGCGTGGAGTCCGGATGGGAAATTTATCGTATTTAGTTCCGACCGAAATAATTTCGGCGTTAACGGTTCGTACAATCTCTACTTATATGATCTGGAAATGCAGTCGATGTATTGTCTGACAACAGGCGACTATCATGATGAGTCGCCGGCGTGGTCTCCGGACGGACGGTGGCTGGCTTTTTCTTCCAATCGCGTCGGAACATCGACCGATATTTGGGTTTTACCCTTCAAAGACGGTGATCGGACTTTAATTTCTGAATTACGCGAAGGGAAAGATGAGACATTATTGGCAAGAAAATATGCACCAAGGAAATTAACGCATCTGACGACAGCCGTGTTCGATCCTGTCTGGACAAATTCAGGCGATTTGCTCTTTTCGGCTTTTGAACAATTCAGTTTTAAAATTAGGCAAATGCCGGCGGCCGATCAGAAATCTGCTTTGGCCGATAAAGATGAACGTACACTATTTCAAGGCTTGAAATATCCGTGGAGCACACCGAAAGTTCCCGTGACCCAGGCGAACACACGTCCCTATATTAAGAAATACGGATTAGATTTTGTTCAAGGCGCATTTCAGGCCGATCCGGTATTTGGCAGCGGAGGTGGAGCACAGATCGGTATTACGGATATGCTCGGCAATGACCAATATTATCTTGTGCTTTACAATACGGCCACTACGTCGAAAGAAATTCTCACTGACTGGAATTTTGTTTTAACTAAAGTCGATCTTGGGCAACGGACCAATTTTGCCTATGGCATTTTCAGGTTTCGCGGCGATTTTTATGAAATTGCCGATGACGGTGAAGTGGACATTGTTAATGAAAACCGCTATGGCGGATTTTTACAGGTGACTTATCCGCTATCGAAATTTGAACGTATTGAGACTAATTTGAATTTCAGTCGTTTCAAACGTGAGCCGCGATTTGCTTTGCTGGGTGTTGACGGCGTTTTGGTCAGCAATTTCACAGGTTATACATTTGATAATTCATTGTGGGGACCCACAGGCCCTTTGGACGGGACGAGGGCAGCGTTCACTCTTGGATATACGACCGACGTGTATCAGTCACAGCAAAATTATTACACTGCGATTTTTGATTATCGGAAGTATTTCCGATTAACCACACGTTCGGCCTATGCCGTTCGCGCATTGGTGGAATGGAACGACGGGCGAAATCCGCAAAATTTCTTACTCGGAGGCAGTTATGATTTACGAGGTTATCCGCGTTGGAATATGCCGGGAACCAGATTTTTTGTCGTGAATAATGAATTGCGTTTCCCGTTCGTCGATGCCGTCAATTTAAGATTACCTTTCGGCGGGCTTGGATTCCGTTCGATCCGAGGCGCTGCATTCCTGGACGTTGGAAGCGCGTGGGGTTCACAGGAAACCGTCGGCAATGAAATCTTGCGTAAACAAAAATTTGACGGATTGATCGGGAGCGTCGGAACAGGTTTTCGTGTTAATTTACTCGGTTTCCTGGTATTGCGATTTGATTTTGGGAAAATGTTTGATGCGCGGGGATATGAATTCGCCGGGATTAAGTTGCCGGGTAATCGTAAACGTTTTATCGATACGCGTCTGGCGGGAAATGAAGGATTTGGAGGACTCAGCGATGATTCAAGAAATACGGATTATCGGCGCTGGTCGCGAGGAATTTTCTTCCAATTCTGGTTCGGGGCGGATTTTTAAACGACAGCTATGAACTGTGATGAAGCATCAGCCACCATCGCTCGTCGGATTTTTGAAATATATTGGTAGCGAACAGTTCGTTATGTAAAATTTCTCCGGAAACTGAACTCATCATTTTTTCCGTGCACGTGACGACTTGCGATTTGACCGTCAACCGTGACATTAAAATCAGTAATGTTAAATTCGATGTACTGTGTGTTTTGAAATATTGCATACCAGCTTTGCATGACCGCTTGCCACCCAACCAGCCGTTCAACCCATCCCGGATGGATGCATTGAATTTCATTTGCATTCAACCAGATATCTTCCATTCTTTCAATTTTGAGGCTCTCAATCGCATCATAAAAATCACGATTGGCTTTACGAATTTCCAATGATTGAGTAGACGTAAATAAATTCATCATCATCTGATTTTGTAATATTCCCATTCGTCAGAATATTGTTCTATAAAAAAATTTTTACATTCAAAAAAATTCCTTTTTCCTATGTAACGCATACTATCGGGATTATTTTTCCACCATAAGGCTGCTTTGGAAGAAAATCTGTCTATGCGTAATGCGATCGGAGGATGACTGTCGAAATAAGGAGCTGAAAAAAGAGGGATGTCGTAAATCTTTTTGAGATTTCTGAGCACTCGGGACGCGGCGCGTGGATCGTACGGTGTATGCATAAGTAAAGTAAATGCGTAATCGTCTGCAGCTTCTTCATTAGATTTGTTAACAGTTTTGGACGTATGTTCTAGTTCTACGTGCCCCATCTCGTGAGCCAAAACAGCGACGAGTTCACTTTCACTATTCAACATCTTTAAAAGCGCTGTAGTTATTAAAATATTATTTCCCTGGTTGGCATAGGCATTAGCGAATTCAGATTCTATCAGCGTTACAGTAAACTGGATACGTTTCGGCGAGATCCGTTCAATATTGCGGGCGAGATCATCAAGATAGAGCGAATATTTCCTGAAATCCGTTTCTGATATTTTCTGACGGTTGTTTTGATCTTCCGTTATTATCTCAGGAAGAAATGTATGACGAGTATAGATAATACGGTTTGGGCTGTTTTCCAAATGATTCAAAGGGAATACACAAAGTAGTAATAAACTAATTCGAAATAACGAGTTCATGTAAAAAAACGGTATTATGAAAATAATTGTAATGCATTTTCGCTGACAATCTTTAATTTCGTTTCATCCCTCAAGGTAAGCGATAAAAATTCATCAGCATTTTGTCTAATATTCTCTACTAGTGGTCCTGGCCAATCTGTTCCGAAGAGCACTTTTTCGGCGATTTCCTCCAATCGAGGAAAATAATCAGAGATCAGTTTTTTAGGAGGAATCGACGAAATGTCCATCCAAATGTTTTTATGGCGGCGTAAAAGATAAAATGCTGTTTCCATCCACAAAGGACGTCCACCATGGGCCATGATAATTTTTAAATTGGGAAAATCCACCGCAACGTCGTCAAGATAAATAGGATCGCCGTATTTGATCCGAGCGCCTGAGAAAAATGAAGTGCCGGTGTGAAACATGACCGGAACGCTCCACTCTTCGCATCGTTTGTAAATAATTTCAAGCGCTTTCATGCCGTTCAAATAATCGTTCGGATAATACAATTGATGAGGCGGATGCACTTTGATAGCGCGAATGCCGAGATCGTGAATGAGACGGTGAATATCGGCGTCGGCATCCTTGGTAAAACGCGGATGAACGGAACCAAAAGCAATAAAACGGTCAGGGGCATATTTCTGGTATTCGGCTGAAAAGTCGTTGGAGCTGTCGTCAAATCCCATCAGATCGGGACTGACATAATTAATCAATCCGACCTTATCAATGTCCGAGCGATCCATCAATTCAATCAAGCGCGCCGGATCTTTCATCAAAGCCATAAGTGCGTCAAAATTTTCTTTGCCTTTGGCCATACGTTCCAGAATGGCAGGCTTTAATTGCCACCAAGGCTGGATGTGAATATGAATATCGATAATTTTGATACGGTTCATGATTTCATTATTAATGGATGAGGGATAATTTTTAATGGTTAATGGATGATTTGTTTTTATTTATTGATGCGGTTTTCCTCGTTGAAACAAAAATAGCTGTTAATTCGCTCGCTTCTTTTCGCAAAGAGTCACATAGATCTTTCTTAAGTAAATTTTCGTCAATGATCAGTTCAATCCAAAATAAAGACTCGTCAATTTCTTCAACAACGATGCTTAATTTAGCAATAAATGCGGCTTTGGTCTGTGCCAGGGATGCAGCTCTGTAATTTGCTGCGACCGAAGTCGATGCGCGAATCAACTGTCCTTTCAAATGATTGCCAAGATAAGAATTGGGCAAGGCTAAAGCTAGCGCAATGCAACGATGAGCAAATTTTTTTGTTCGTAATTTTAATTCATCACGGTTCATACGTCATCCATTCCCCATTAACCATCGTCCATTTTCCAACTAAGCCTGAAAACCAAAAGGATTTTTGGGTTCACTGGCTTCTTCGATCTTACCAAACGTTTCTTCATAATGCTTCATATTTTGCACAAGTGCAGCAATCACGCGTTTAACATGGCCGGGACTCATGATGACACGGGCATTGACGACGCCGTTCGGAGGAGTGACGAGCATGAAATCGAGAATGAATTCTTCTTTGGAATGGGCCACAACCATATTGTTGGCGTAGACGCCGCTTTGTTTGTCGGGAGGAAAGTTAATTTGAATTTCCTGGATTTTTTTTTCATCAGCCATGAATCCGTATCCTTATATTTAATTGTTTATGGAAATAAATGATAATTTTATTCAATACAATAATTCAAATATTCATCGGGTTCAATACGTCGCCGAATGAGTTTGGTATGTCCGTCTTGCACCATTACTTCGGCCGGAATGGCGTGACTAAGAAAAAAAGGCATCGATTCGGAATATCCGTAAGCTCCGGCATTGAAAAAAGCAATCGTATCGCCGATTTCAGCTTTTGGCAGCATCACATCGCTAGCCATGCAATCAAGAGTCGTACATAAAGGCCCCTCAACGCGATACGAATATTCCGCCTTTTGATCTAATTTATTGGCGATAAAAACCGGATGATTTTGATGGATGAGTGCTGGTCGCAAGAAATGATGAATGCCAGCATCGGTAATAATAAAATGTTGGCCGCGGGATTCTTTTACGTCGGTCACGGTTGCCAGTAAAACGCCGGATTCGCCTGAAAGGTAGCGTCCGGGTTCGAGGATCCATCGTGCTGAAACTAATTCAGGTGTTTGACAATATTGCGAATGTAAATCCGACAATGCTTTTCCCAAAGCATTGACATCCAATTCCGATTCGTTTAGCGCGTAAGGAATGCCAAGACCGCCGCCAATGTCGATGTATTGCAAATTAATTCCGGTTTCGTTGACAACGTGTTTGGCCATGCGCAGGATATTTTCCGTATTGCGTGAAAGTTCACGATAATCCAAAACCTGTGACGCATTGAAAATATGAAATCCAATAAATTCGACGTACGGATTTTTGCGATGGCGGCGAATGACATCAACAACTTTATTTTCATCGATGCCAAATTTTTTGGCTTCCGTGCCGCCAATAATGTTGATAGTTTCTTTAATGGCAAAATCGGTATTAACACGAATTCCGATTTTAATTTTTTTGTTTAATCGTTGTGCGATCGATTCAATGCGAACAATTTCGTTGTCCGATTCACAGTTAAACGCCATAACACCTATGTTCATGGCGAATTCGATTTCGCGTTCGGTTTTGCCTGGACCGGTAAAAATAATTTTTTGTGGAGCAATATGGAGCCGTTGCATAGCCAGTAACTCTCCGTACGATGCTACATCGCATCCTGCGCCAGATTCGGCAAACGTTCGGATAACGCTGAGATTGGGATTACTTTTGACAGCGTAGAAAATATCAATGTGCGCGGGCATGGCACTGCGCAATTTCCGGTATTTTGTTTTTAGAATTCCGGCGTCGTAAACGTAGAGAGGGGAACTGAATTGTCTGATCAACTCGGCGTAGTCCATACTGCCGATTTTTAATCGGGGAGATTGTATATCAAAATATTCGAGGGCCATTATTTTTCCGGCGCCTCACAAATTTTTTTCAGATTGGATAAACTGTTTTCGTTGATTTTTCCCGATCCATAACGCGCCGCCAAAGCTTTCGCGCCGGCAAAGAAGCCATCGTATTGGAATTTTTCACGAATCGTGACGCGAGTTTGTTTCGCGGCGGTTGATTCGATCAGGATCTCCGGTTGAATACCATCGACCGGACCGCCAATCACTTTATATACGATTTTTGACGGTTCGGCTGAGATCAGTTTTAATTTCATGTTTAAAATTTCGGCATCTTTGGCGCCGGTGACGAGACTGTCGACATTGACACCGGGAATGTTCGGCACTTGCGATCCCAGTTGTTTTCCAATTTCAGCCAATCCTTCATTATTAGCTAATTGATCGATCATGCCCACCACATGCCACACGTTTAAATTGCGCGCGTAAGTGTAGACTTTGGATGAGGGTGCGGCAATGTCGACGGACGTTTCGTGTAAATAATCTTTAGGCATAACCAAGGAAAGAACAACGACCACGCATGCGGCGAGAAAAGCGAGTATGAATAACCATTTCAATAGTTTAAACATAATGCCTCCGTAATCGGCAGGTTCATTTTTTGAATGCAAAAAAATAGACGGAACGTAGCAGAAAAACAAGGTTTTTTCGGTACTTGCGCTACAGGCAATTAATATGTAATTTATTGCCGCGTGGAAACTGTTTGCTATCTTTGAACCCATCGCCGGAAGCGATCTAACTTTCCGGCAAAAGAAAGCGATTATGAATCCAATCGTTTCCACCAAAACCCCAAATACCTTTATGACTCCATCCGAAACTGCGGTTGAGAAGGAACTCGAAACGAAAGAACCGAGTGTACTCACTCCAAAAGTTTTCGACAGACCTGAACATTTTATCAACCGCGAACTCAGCTGGCTTGAATTTAACCGGCGTGTTCTCGAAGAAGCACAGGATCCGAATGTGCCGCTGCTCGAACGTTTAAAGTTCCTTTCCATTTTCAGCAGCAATCTTGATGAATTCTTTATGGTGCGGGTAGCCGGTGTACGACGCCAGATCGACGCCAGTGTGGTGACCAAGGGGCCTGAAGGAATGTTGCCGCGTGAAGTCATGGAAACCATGTCGAAGAAAATTCATGAATTGACAGCCGTTCAGCATGATTATTTTTTTGACACATTGCTGCCGCAATTAAACAAAGAAGGTGTATTTATTCTCAAGCCCGATCAATTGACGGATGAGCAATTGATTTTTGCGCACGAGTATTATAAACAATCGGTTGAATCCATTCTGACGCCGCTGGCTATCGATCCCAGTCATCCATTTCCGCACCTGGCTAATCGGACGATTTCATTGGTTGCCGAAGTGAAGCCGTCCGCGCCGAGCAAATTGCCTAAAACCAACCTTGCGATCATTCCTGTCAGTTTCGCCGTGATTCCGCGATTCGTACGGCTTCCATCGCCGGAGGGAACGTATCATTTTATTCTGCTCGAGGATTTGATCCGCTTATATCTCGGCGAACTTTTCAAAGGCTACGATGTTGTCAATTGTTACACCATTCGTGTGACGAGGGATTCAGATTTGCAATACGATGAAGATCCGTCGGAAGATTTGATTAAAGCGATTGCCGAATCGTTGCGCAATCGTCGTAAAGGTGCGGCCATCCGTTTGCAATACGATCAAGGATTCAGTGAGTCGATTCTGAAGATACTGATTCAGGAACTCGATCTGGAGGCCGAGGATTTGTATGCTACGCGAGGATTTGTGGCGTTTTCAGACTTGATGCAATTATACAATGATTTGGATATCGGGAATTTAAAGGATACTCCATTTCCGCCGCAACGCGTGAAAGAGTTTGAAACCGGAACGGATATGTTCAGCGTGATCCGTAACGGAGATATTTTAATTCATCATCCCTACCAGAGTTTCGATTATGTTACAAGATTTTTAAGAGAAGCGGCGGAAGACCCGCAAGTGTTGGCCATCAAGATGACCTTGTATCGTATCGCGGCTAATTCACCGATCGCAATGGCGTTGCAACTGGCGGCTGAGCGGGGAAAACAGGTAGCAGTACTGGTAGAGTTGAAAGCACGTTTCGATGAGGAAGCAAATATTCAATGGGCACAAAAGCTGGAAGATGCCGGGGCACACGTTATCTATGGTATGGCCGGATTGAAAACGCACTGCAAAGTTTGCCTGATTGTCCGCCAGGAAAAAAATAAAATCCGGCGATATTGCCATCTTGGTACCGGAAATTACAACGACCGGACGTCGCAAATTTACGGCGACCTCGGGCTTTTTACTTGTCATCCGAGGTTCGGCGATGATTTGACCAATTTATTTAATGTTTTGACCGGGTATTCCGTACCGTCGAAATTTCATCGCATTAAAATGGCACCGACGGAATTACGCGAAACCTTTATCAGTAAAATCCGCCGCGAAGTCAGCAATGCCAAAGAAGGCAAGCCGGCTCAGATCATTGCTAAAATGAATGCGCTGGTGGATAAACAAATTATTCTTGAATTGTATCGTGCCAGCCAGTCCGGCGTGACGATTAAATTAATTATTCGCGGAATCTGCTGTTTACGTCCGGGCGTCAAAGGTGTGAGCGAGAATATCGAGGCGGTCAGCATCATTGATCGCTTTCTTGAACATGCGCGGATTTTTTATTTTCAAAATATTGATCAGCCGGAATATTTCCTCGCAAGTTCAGACTGGATGCCTCGAAATCTCGATCAAAGAATCGAAGTGATGTTTCCGATCAAAGAACCGAAATATCAACAGATGTTGTGGAGTATTTTGCAGGCGCAATGGACGGATAACCTGAAAGCCCGGCGGTTTCAGCAAGACGGCACAACGGCTCGCGTTAAAAACGAAAAGAAAAAGATTCGTTCACAGGTTTTATTATATGATATGGCCGTGAAAGAAGCGCTGACATAGTTTCAGGACTCGTCTTTTTTGATCCAACCTATCGTAGCCATTTGCTGATCAAAATTGGTCAATAATTCGTTCGCTGCATCTTCAGAGAGAATGTGTTGAGTTTGCGCATTGAGAATGACACTGCGTTGAAGCATGAGCATTTGATAATAGGTTGCCTGCAAATGAGCATCGGCCAGTGTAGGGTTTTTAACCTGAAGACGGGCAATGCTTTGTTCGGAATTTTCGACGACAAATTCATATTGTTCCCGCAAACTATCGTAGACTGTGGAGTGAATCAGTCCTCTTTCGTAATCGTTTTTCAAGGATGCTAAAACAGCTTTGGCAGAAATGATCATACCCTGACGCTTGTCAAATTCGATCTGGTCCTGTGACAATGTCTGGAGTCTGAATAGCCGTAAAATGGGACGCAACGTTGTGCCTTGTACTATCAAGGAGAAAAATACTACACCAAATGTCAATACCGTCAGAAAATCTTTGTACACCAACGTGTCGGGCAAACTGACGACGAGAGCCATCGACAACGAACCCTTTAAATTGCCCAATGCAAGGACGTGCTGCCATTTGAGAGGAACATTGTCTTCGTGTATGATAATTTTTTTCAGATTCAGCCAATTGACTAAATTCGAATAAGGATAAATAAAGATAATGCGGCCGACATTGACGGCTATCAACGCGATTAAAATCGGCAAAAGATTGGACCACAGCATTGCAAAATTTAATTGCAATCCTATGAATAAAAATAAAATCGAATTGAGCGCGAATGCGCTGAAACTCCAAAAAGACGAGAGCGCAATTTGGGTAGTGGCTGAAATCGTCATACGACGGCTCAAGTCGCCGATCATCAACGATGTAACAACTACTGTCACAATCGAGGATACATTGATTTTTTCGGCTAATAAAAAAACCCCGTAAATAACAATCACGGTTATCATGATTTCGAGCAGAGGATCTTTTACGCGTTTCATCAGATAGCCTGCCGCATAACCGCTCGCGGCTCCGAGAATAAACCCACCGGTATATGACGCTGCCAGACTGAATGAAAACGACACATAATCGATACCGATCAAATCATATTGCTCTGCCAGAATCAACGCCAGGATAAGTTTGAACATGATAATAGCGACGCCGTCATTGAACAAGCTCTCGCCTTCAACTAACGTGGCGAGTTTTGACGGTACTTTTAATTCCTTGAAAACGGAGAGGATTGAAATAGTGTCGGTCGGAACGATGAGCGCTGCAAATAAAAATGAAGACATCCACGGTACATCGATTAAAAAATGTGCGATAGCGCCAACAATTAAAATCGATACGATCGTACCCGGAATGGCGAATGCAAAAATTAATTTCCAATGCTGTTTCAAGTTCGTCATGTTTGCGTTAAATGACGAATCGAACAACAAAGCCGGGAGAAAAATGTAGATAATCAGGGAAGGGTCAATCGTGAAAGAGGGGACGATTTGCGAATAGCCTAAAACGAATCCTGCAACGACGAGTCCGATACTGTACGGCAATTTAATACGACGTACCGCCAGTGAGACGACAATCGCGATAAAAAGTAGTAATAAATATGAAACAAGTGCGTCGTGTGTTTGCATCTCATAAGTATAAATAATTAACGTTCAACTGCAAGCACGAATGCTGTTGTGAGCTTAAGGATGTCTTTGTTGGCTTTTTTCAAACGGTCGCTGATAATTCGGGCCAAATTTCTGAAAATAATGTAGCCGATTTCATAATCGGAATCGACTAATTTGGCAAAATCCGCGCGCCGGATAATCGCGAGCCGGCATTCAGCTACGGTCGTAACTGTCGCCGAACGCTCGCTGTTTTCTTCAAACAAAGCCATTTCGCCGAAGCAGGCATAAAATTTAGAACTAAGGCGAATCAACGATTTGTCTTTTCCTGCCGTGTCTTCATCAAATTTGAGCATCATTTGTTTTGAAATTTCCACATCGCCCGACAAAAGTAAAAACATTTCCTCACCGCGATCGCCGTCTTTAATGATGGTGCTTTTGGCGGCATAATCCACTTCGTTCATGATCGATTTCAATTTTTCCAATTTGGCGTCGGTTAATCCGGCGAATAGAGGAAATTTTTTGAGAAACTCGATTTCAAGCATAGATACTGTCCGTTTTTAAAATTTATCCATGATCACAAGGGCGACATCGTCTTTTTGTATGACGCGGTCTTTCGGAGGATTGATAGTGATAGCCATGCGTTCTTCTTCGGCAAATTTTTTACCCGATTCTTGAAGTTTTTGCCGGATAAAACGATCTAAGTATGAATCGTCGTCAGACAGGAGATCCGTCAAGCCCATTTTTTGGGACTCATGAGCAAGGCCAAAAAGAATGGCGTCGTGTTTATCTTTAAAGAATTCGGTTAATTGCCAGAATGTTTTGCCAACTAGATCATCCGGAATCGGCAGGCGGATAATTTCATTGCCGTAACTCAACGAGAGTAATTCATCGACGACACGCGGAACACCGGGATTGGTCACATGCATGGCGAGCAGGAATCCGCTGTATTTATCACTGACAACCACATCGTCGGCTTTGGCCCGGCGGAGGTGCGATGCATTGTCAGGATTGATAATGTGTGCGTACAGCCGGACCTTCGAGTTCATGTTTTTGACAGTTAGCGCTGTGATAATAGTTTTCTCATCCGCTTTGTTGGCGGTCAGCTCGTTGGAATCGGCGACAATAATGACACATTCTGCTTGACGTACATTGGCTTTGTCGAGAATATCGTCTTTTGAAAAATCGCCCGCAACAAAACTGATTTCCGAGTCTTTGTGGCGCGTAACAATTTCACCGATCGGGGAAGGATCGCATGAATTAACTAAAACAATCGATGGAAAATCGAGTTCTGTTTCCAATGTGCGGATGATTTCTTCCACATTAAAATTCCATCCGCAGATGACAATGTGTTTTTTGAGTTTTACTTTTTCCAAGCCTTGTCCCTTTCGAATTCTGCTTTCGATAAATGCTGAAGAAATGGTTGCTGTCAATGTAGAAATAACTCCGATCCCGGTCATCATCACGGCGATGGCTGTCAAACGTCCGCCGATGCTTACAGGATATGCGTCGCCATAACCCACGGTCGTAATAGTCACAAAAGCCCACCAAAATCCGTCAAAGACATGCTTGTAGAATCCCATCGGAGAATTATTCTCAAAGAAAACGACCAATAATCCACCGATGGTGACAACGGCTAGGATTCCGATTTGTATACGAACAATGGAGTTATTAAGAAATAAGGTCAACGCGCGGCGTAATCGCCGGAAACTGCGTTGTCGTTTGATCGGTTTAGGCATGTTAACTGATGATCTCTTCCCGAAGTTTGAGTTGATCCAGATGTTCTTGTTTGAAATCAGCTGAATGAGAATTGAGTAATTCTTTAATGACATTTGTCAAATGTTCTGCCGCCAATACACGAGGAAGGAAAACATAATCGGCGCCTTCGGCGTACATTTTCAGAGCTCGTGCCGGGCTTTCCGCCGTAACGATAATTTTGGCGTGAGGACAAATGCTTTGAATCTGTTTAATCATTTTTAAATTATCCGTTCCGACCAGAATAGTATCCGGTATCGTCGAGATAACAACTTTAGCGTCGTGAATGCCCGCATGATGCAATGTATCCATGTGGCTGATGTCGCCGTAGATAGCCTTAACGCCGATGGCCTGCAGCTTTGTATGAACGTTGGGATTGAAATCAACGACTACGATTTTATCGAGCAATTCACCGTCTTCGGCTTTCATGTCCTGCAATTCGCGCACCAGCGAACTTGCTACCCGGAAAAATCCAAGCAGGGCAATTTCTTTATGATCTTCAACCGCATTTTGCTCTACCGATGACGCGATGTCTCTGAAACCAATTTTCGGCAGGAATTTCCCGATGGCAGCCTGCAGCGGGTGACTGTATTTGATCAGATAAGTTGTTACAATGGACGTCAGCACAAAAACAAAAATGATGACGGACAAAATATTGCCGCCGATATGGCCTGCCGTTAATCCGAGCGAGGCGATGACGAGCGAAAACTCGCTCATATTCGCTAGGTTAATCGATGCCAGTATACTCACGCGATTGCCGTTTTTGAGAAAATAAAGAATCGGATAAACCGATAAAAACCGAGAAATGATTACAAACAACGCCGCAACGCCTGCAATGGCGAGAATGCTAAGGTCGTTAATCGGATTGGGAATTTGCATGCCCAATGCTACAAAAAATAACGTTACAAAAAAATCACGGATACTGATGACTTTGGCTATGACATCCAAGTTATAAGGAAAAGTTGAAATGGCGACGCCGGCGATTAGCGCACCCATTTCTACTGAAAGCCCGAAATAATCAGCCACTCCGCAAATAAAAAAGCACCAACCTAGCGATGCCACTAACACAAGTTCAGGTAATTTGGCAATTGATTTGAATAAATGCGGCAGAATATATTTGCTGATCAGTAAACTCATACCGACCAAGATACCACCTTTACAGAATGACCATAAAATTTGCAGAATATCGGGATGCGCAAGATTGGGCTGAATGCCCAGTACGATAATGGCCCAAATGTCCTGGAAGACCAACACGCCAAGAGTGATCCTACCTGCGAGAGTATCCAATTCGAATTTGGAATAAAGCAATTTGACCACGATGGCTGTACTGCTTAACGCGCAGCAAACGGCCAAGTATAACAAATCGTAGTTTCCGCCGCTTATCGTATAGCCCAGCATGGCAAAAAAACCAACGCCAAGTAAAACACAAAGAATAAATTGAAAAACCCCGGACATGATCAGTGTTTTGCCAGATTCTCTGAGTTTTTTCATGTCGATCTCGAGCCCGATCATGAACAGCAAAAGGATTAGCCCAATCTCGGCGATGACGGCAATGTCTTCCTTGCTGTGTACGAGGCCAAAACCCATTTCAGGTCCGATGGCAACTCCCGCACCAATATATGCCAATAAAAGCGGTTGTTTGGCAAAGTGTCCGATAAAAGCCATAATTGTGGCCGCGAGAATGCTGATACCGATGCTGGAAATCAAATGATGCGAACCGTCGCCTTCTCCTTCTACCTCGCCCGCAAAAGCGAAATCCGGAAATAATACTAACATTCCAATCATTGTAGGCAAGAAAAGTATCAAACGTTTTACGCAGTGTACGCCGATCTGATTAAAGCCGTCATTATCGCCGCTTCGTTTGAATCCTATCCAAATATTTTCTATGCTTTGAATGCTCATTGAATTGACTGTACAAATATTTAAAGGTATGTATCGATGGGAAAGGTCCAGCAAAAGTATAAATATTTTGTTTTGGTTTCAAGGATAAATTATACTCATCGCGTCATACTGTTAAGGGACTCGGCTCCTATCGACATCGGTTATTAAAGCATATCCGAAAAAATATTGGCAAAAATGCCCACTCTGTGGTGAAACCTTTACTCGTAGTTTTACGTTCCTGCGTTTATTCAAACTCACGTTTTGTTCGAATCTTCCTTTGACTGATCTGACTTATAAACCATGGAAAGGAAAACGGTATGCAACGTTTCGCTTTATTACTGGGAGTGTGTCTTTTTTTTACGGGAAGCGGTTGGGCCGATGACGATGAAGATCAAAAATTTCCAAAGATCGATGGTAAGATCAACGATGATGAATGGGCCGGAGCCAAAGTTTTCGATAGTTTCTATACCATTGTTCCCAAGACTGATGAAAAATATTATGATAAATCTATCGTATATCTTAAACAATCGCATGATGCCATATATGTCGGCGTTAAATTCTGGCCAACCGGCCGGGTTATCCGGCAATCGTTGATCCGCGACCGCAGTACGGATGAGGAAAATGAATTTTTTATTCTGCTGGATCTCGAAAATAAAAACCAAAACGGATATTTTTTTGCAATCAGTTTTCTCAATAATCAACGCGACATGATCATTTATAATCAACGGCAATTGTCTCAAGAATGGGATTGGGTTTGGCAAAACAAATCGGTGATTTATAAAGAAGCGGAAAACGGCGAACCTGGATATATCGAAACGGAAGTTCGTATTCCCGTCGATAAAATTCAGAATAAAAACAAAGAACGCATTGGAATCGATGTTCAGTTATTTGCTTATAAACCGGACGGATCGAGCTATTTTTATTCCATCAACCCCAACAGCGAACTTCTGACAATCAAAGGAACGTATCAGTGGGACATTACGCCGTTTGATGAGCGGATTAATCTGAACTTCAATGCCACGCCTTATGTTGTCGGTAATAAATTTTCCGATTCAACGTTTCATGGTTCGTTCGGCGGGGAAGTGAGTGTTAGTTTGGATAAGCATAAACTCAAAGGTACGTACAATACCGATGAGTCGACACTGGAAGCTGATCCGTTTGATTTTTCATTGTATCGTAAACCGATTTTTTTGCAGGAAAAACGACCGTTTTTCAGTAAAGACCTGGATATCTACCGAACGCCGATCAATATTTTTTATACCCGTGCCATTCAGGATATCAACTACGGACTTAATTACACCTTTAGAAGCAATCAGCTCAAAGCCGGTGTAGCGTATGTAGAAGAAGAAGCGGCGCCGGGAGAACTGAATCGTGATAAGCGCAGGTTTTTTGCCGCGCGACCGATATTTAATTTTCAAAAATTTATTATAGGTTCAACCGTGCTGGTTGCCAATGATCCGGCCAATGATCACACGGAAAAAATATTCAGCTTGGATAGCCGCATCGATCTTTTCTCACGATGGGTGTATCAACCGCAATTGATAACCAATACCGACGGGACGGCGTATCGCAGCCATTTATTTTATCAGTTCAATGGTGGAGGTGGGCCTTATTCCGATATCATTTACAGCCGTTACGATAAAAAGTTCGATGCGATGACGTTGTTTAATAATTATGGATCGGATTATGACGAAATTCAGGTGAGCGGAGGATATAATTTTGTCAAGAATCGCCAAAAATTTTCCAATGTGAATGTCAGCCTACAATATTACAAAGCACAGCGTTTGTCTGACGATTTTAAACATCAAGAATATATAAGCTCCAACATCTATTATAAGGCTAATGATTGGTTGAGCGCCAATCATAATTTCGAATATAATCGTCCGGACGACCAGATCAATGACTCTACGATCATAAAACGTAAAAATTTTCTCCAGGACCATAATGTCAAATTTTTATATGGTAATCATTCATTGACATTCGGATATAATTTTGGAAAATATTACGGAACATTCCTGAGCAATCCTTATGCCGATTTGGCGCTTTCCTTTGGACGTTTGGCGATGAGTTTTGCTTTAAGGCGTCAACACAGCGATGACGTTAATCAAACGATTTACAGGATCAAATTGGATTACAGGATTATGGATAAACTTTATCTCAGGTCATTTTACCAAAGTGACGCCGGTAACCCGTTCTTTGCCGAACATATAGACCGTGTTCAGCTCTGGAATACGTTGATTCAGTATGAATTTTTCGCCGGTAGCAACATTTATTTTGTGTTAAATTTGCAAGGCGACAACGGTCGGCTGAATCAGGCAGGACAGTACTTCAAATTTGCTTATGAATTTAATTTTTAGCGTCTTTCAAAAAGAAATTTCTTGACTTCCGGGATTTCCGCCATTATCTTGATGGGCGTTCTGAAAAATGTTCTTCGACAAATTTTCATTCAGGTGTCCCGAGCAATCGGGATGAAAAGGGAATCACGTTGAAATCGTGAACTGCCCCGCAACTGTAAGTGAGATTAAAATCCACTGCAGCGTTGTAATACGCTGCGGGAAGGTATGTTAGGTTACTCACAAGTCAGGAGACCTGCCTGAATGGTTTTACAATCCTTCGAGGGAAGGCGAGTGTTAACAAAAATCGTTTAAGATTTTCTTAAATCTAGATCGTTGATTAATCCTCATTCCATTCGGAGTGAGGATTTTTTTTGCCTATGCGATATTTTTTTTATATACCATGGTTGTTGAGCGTGTGGCCGTTGGCGGCGCAGGATTCATTAAAGACATACCGGTTTGACGAAACGGTGATCACGGCAACACGTTCGAAAATATATGCGCTTGAAGCGCCAAATTCCATGCAGGTGATCACCCGCGAAACACTGGAGCAGGCGCACGTTCAAATGTTGCAGGACGCGCTGAAATCGGTTGCGGGGATCGAATTCAAAGACTATGGCGGAATCAGCAGCGTCAAACTCTTATCCATGCGCGGTTCGACGGGTGAACAGGTGCTGGTCTTGCGCGACGGTGTTAAACTCAACAATCCCGCGTATGGTCTTGCGGATTTGAGCCTGATCAATCTTGAAGACGTCGAGCGTATCGAAGTGTATCGTGGCGGCGCGTCGGCTTTGTATGGCGCTGATGCCGTCGGTGGAGTGATCAATATCATCACCAAAGGTTCAAAGACTGCGCAGAATTTTTCAGCTCAATCCGAAGCCGCAATTTCTACCTTTGATCAACGTACTTGGCGAATGAGTTTACGGTTTCCACTTGCCGGTTGGAATACTTCGTTGATCTATCGCCGCGAATATCAACCTGACAGCAGTTACAAAGTTAACGATCCTATCAGCGATAAAAAAGTATACCGGGTCAATTCATCGACGAACAGTCATGCGTGGTGGATGAGCGTACGCCGGCTGACACCCAAATGGGATATTGTCCTAAACCATCACTGGCTGTGGCGCGATATTGAATTTCCTTCGACCATTTTTAATAATACTTCGGCATTATCCGGTGAGACGCAGGGGGACCGTCAGATTTCAATCAATCCGCAAGCCTCCTACCAGGCCACTGACCAGTGGTTGATTCGCGGATCGGCTTCTTATTTTTTCACGCGGCTCAATTATTCCAATGTTGAACCTGTGTTGAATAGCTATACAAAAACTTACACATGGAGTGGCGAATTGATCCAGGAATTTCAATTCAATGCCGCTCACAAATTTACCGGCGGTTTGGTAGGAACGTTTTCGGGGGCTAAAGGTTTTTCAGAAGAACGATCGGGCTCAGTAACCAATACGTCGGGATTTGAAACGCCGGATGTCAATCATCAGGGCGCATTCGCAGGTGATGAGGTACGTTGGAATCCCGGGATGAAATGGCTGGATCAAATTTTAATATTTCCATCGATCCGCGTGGATCATTATTCTCTCTACGGTACAGCCTGGAGCCCGAAAATCGGCGTGAATGGCCTGAAACGTGATGGGAAAAGATATTATGCAATTCGAGCTTCGGCGGGAAAGAATTTTCGCGCGCCGACTTTTAATGAACGTTTTTGGCGGGGTGACGGCGCGATCGGGAATGCTTCGATCAAGCCGGAACGGTCGGTCTCCATCGATGCCGGTATTACGTACGGAGCCGAAAGCGACATAGGATCATTGCAGTTGGATTTTAATGTTTTCAGAATCCGTACGCGCGATCAGATCGTGTGGCTCGTGTCCAATCCGGTTACGCCAATTAATCAGGCCAAGACGTTATCTCAAGGTTATGAAATTATAGCCGCTTATGCTTTTCAAAACTTCTGGAAAAGCGAGTTCAATTACACCAAAAACCGTGCAATCGATCAGAGCGAACCGGATCAAGACTACAGAGCGCGGTATCAACCGTTATACAGTTTTAAAATGAGTCATTCCTTGTCATTCAGGCAATGGACGACGACGGCGACGACTCGTTATGTGAGTGAACGTTTTGCCAATTTACAAAACACGTTGGTTCTGAAGCCTTATTGGATTACCGATGCAGGCGTAGGATATTCGTTCAGGATAAAACGAATTAAAACGACGTTGCGGATGGATGTGAAAAATGTTTTCGATGCGTATTTTGAGCCGGTGAGTTTATTTCCAACGGTTTCGCGTGAATTTCTTTTTTCAGTCGCGGTAACTTATTGATTGAATCGAAAAATAAATAAGCAGCACCCTTCGGTGCGTGCCCGGGTGCCATCAAACGGGGCAGCATCGAACGTTAATTTATAATAATAACACACAGGAGAAAGCATGAAATCGTTAAAGGTGCTTATAGGGATAGTTGTATCCGTATTGTTTGTATCTTGTTCCGAAAATACCGGCAATCATGGCCCGAACAATATTACAACGCTTGGAATTTTTATTGTCAACGAAGGCAATTTTAATAATAATACAGGCGACGTTTCGTATTACGATATTGCCGGACAAGCCGTAACCAATAATTTATTTCTTAATGCCAATGGCGTTACCGGCGGCGATGTGTTGCAGGATATGCTGATCAAAGATACGCTGGCCATTATAATTGCCAATAATTCAAATCTCATCCGCATTGTAAGTTTAAATTCATTTATCAAAATCAAAGATATACCGACGGCCCAGCCTCGCTTCATCAAAGAAGTTTCCGGCAACAGGGCCTACATTTCAAGTTGGGATGGTAATGTGAAAATTTTGGATTTTACCAATTTGACTATTACAGATTCTATCATAGTCGGATCGTTTCCGGAAGCAATTGTCGTCATCAATGATCGTGCGTATGTGGCCAATTCCGGTTTTGGATACGACAACACGGTTTCCGTGATTAACACAACAACCAACCAAGTGCTGCAAAATATTCGTGTCGGATACGGGCCGATGAGATTCGCGCGATCAGGGAATAAAATATATGTAGCATGCAACGGCAATGAATATGGTGATCTAAAAGTCCCAGGCGGAATTTTTGTAATCAATGGATCGAACAACCAATTGCTTGATTCGCTCGTCACAATTACGCGCGGAGCCGCAACGGATACACTGTACCCGTCCCGGATCGCATTGAATGACGATCACGGATTTTTTATCAGCGGCTATACCGGTTTAATCCAGGTTTTCGATCCTTCTACGCTGTCACTGACCGATACGATTGACGGAAATTATTATCAGGTCGCAGTCAATGAAGACGATGACGATCGTAACGTGTACGCAACGACGCCGGCACTGCTTGGAAAATTTTTGATATTTAATTCGGCTTTTGAAAAGATCAATGAAAAAGATGTTGGAGAATTTCCTACGGCGATTATTTTCAGGAATGAAGAAAATTGATATCATCCAATTTAAAAATAGCCTCACTTTTGTCTTGCGCGACGGAGATGGTTTGCGCATTGGGGTTGCGAGATAATTTGGTTGCCGTTTCACATGGCTGTGATTTTCCGGTAGACGTGAAAAAATTACCTGTGGTTACGGAATCCAAAATCGATTCAGATGCATCCAGCGGCGATATTGACCGGCAAGTGCGTGAGACCGTTCGCCGATCCGGCAGCGTATATCGTATTTGCACTGAGCAATTAAAACAGCTCGAGCCGAACATGATCATTACCCAAAAGCAATGCGAGGTATGTGCCGTTTCGTTCAACGATGTTGTGCAAGCCGTGCAGGAGTTGAAGCGATCGGACATTAGGATTTTCACACTGAATCCGATGACGCTGGGAGATATTTTTGAAGAAATTAAGAAGCTCGGTATTGCATTAAGCGTAGAAAGTCGTGCGGAAAAGATTCTCGAGGATATTGACGTTCGACTGAACACAGTTCGGCAATTCGCTGGAAAAACGACGAAGCCGACGGTTGCATTTGTCGAATGGATCGATCCGTTGATGATTGGTGGAAACTGGATTCCTGAAATGATTGATATGGCAGGAGGTATACCGGTAGGCGGAAAAGCAGGACATCATTCTGAATTCATCGATATGAATTTTCTGATCGATGCCGATCCGGACGTTCTGGTGATCGCTCCGTGCGGGTTTACCGTCGAAAATTCGTTACGAGAATTGCAGGCATTGACAGGAAACGACTGGTGGCTTTCGCTCAAAGCAGTGAAAACGGGTCGAGTGTATGTTGCGGACGGTCATTATTTCTTCAATCGGTCCGGCCCGAGAATTGTTGACAGTGTAGAAATCTTGTCTTATATTTTGCAGCCTCAAAGCAGGCATCATTATCGATATCTTGAAAAAGAAGTCATTCATATACATTAAAACTCTTGGAGGAAACCATGCGTACCGAAAAGTGGCTCGCCTATATTCCGACTGTGGTAGTAGTATTATTAATTGCATTTTACCGGTTGTTACCTCATCCGTGGAATTTCACCCCGGTATGTGCAACGGCGATTTTCGGTGGAATTTACCTGAATAAAAAATATGCCATTGCTCTTCCGCTGCTGTCCATGATCGTGGCTGATTCAATCCTCGGTTTTGATTGGATGGTTACGCCGGTCATTTACGCATGTATTGCGCTTAGTGCTTTGATCGGTGCGTGGATTAAAAACGAACGCGCTCACAGGACAAAGTTTATCGTTCGTACATTAGGCGGAACAATCGCATCAGCTGTGATCTTTTTTATATGGACTAATTTTGCTACGTGGCTTGCCTATGATACATATACGAAAGACATGGCCGGTCTGATTCAGTGTTACATCATGGCCATTCCGTTTTTCAGAAATTCACTCGGCGGGGACCTGCTGTTTATTTCCGTATTCATTGCAATCTATGAATTGCTTAGCCATGCGATTACGGCTCGTCTTAAACCGGTAGTCGTTAATCCGAAATAACAGGAGTTTATTTGCGGTTTGTGTTCGTTATACTGGGATGCATGGCGATAGCCGGTTGCGGCGCTTCCGGCGGCGGCGATGATTTTTTACCAACAGGCGAACATTCCGTTTTTATCGTATGTGAAGGTAATTACGGCGCTGGCAATTCTACACTGAGCATTCTTGACACAGCGACGTACGACACGACTTTTACGAATGTTTATAAAAAAGCTAACGGCAATAAATTAGGCGATATGGCTCACAGTATACTGGTGGTCGATTCGCTTGGATTTATTGCCGTTACATTTTCGGACAAAATCGACATCATCAATACGCGTACTTTTGAGAGTGTTGCTACGATTGATGATATTAAAACGCCGAGAAATCTTGTATATACCAATGGCAAATTATACGTCACGTCTTATGAAGACAGCGCCGTTATAAAAATCGATTATGCGACCCATGCGGTGGAGTCGACGATCAAATTGCGTCACCGTCCGGATGAAATTACTTTAATAGGCAACAAAGCTTTTATTTCAAATTCCCCAAATCGTAATGACTCGGTCATATCGGTGATCAATCTTTCTACAGAGCAGGCTGACACGATCATTGTCGGAAAAAACCCCGTTGCCATCGCAGCCGATCTTTCGAGAAACCGGGTTTATGTTGCATGCTCCGGTTTGAGCAGCGAAGTTGGTTTTATTGCTGTGATTGATGCTAATTCCGAAACCATGGCCGAAAAGCTTGAAGAATTTCAAAACGTAAGGCCGGTAAAACTTGCTCTTCAAGATTCATTGCTGGCATATATTTCCGGAAGCAATTCTTTACGTATTTATAATTTGAATCTCAATGTTGCGGTCAAATCCATCAGTAATAGTTTGACGTTTTATGCCTTGGCATTTGTCAATGGCGAATTGATGGCGACCGACGGTTTGGATTTTGTTTCCAACGGATTTTTATATCGCTTCGATTCACAATTCAATTTCAAAAAACAATATCCGGTTGGCGTAGCGCCATCCATGATCGTTGGAGCAGATTAGGAGCAACGTGAAAATCTATACTAAAACAGGGGATGACGGTACGACAGGACTTTTCGGCGGTGGAAGAGTTTCAAAAGATGCTTTGCGTATCGAGTCGTACGGCACCGTCGATGAACTCAATTCCGTTATTGGAATTGCGCGAAGCGTAAAATTGCCAAAAGAGCTCGACGTGATATTACTTCAGATTCAGAACGATTTGTTTAATCTTGGCGCCGATCTGGCAACGCCATACGATAATCAAAATAGTTACATTCCGCGCATGCAAGCCGTTCATGTTGAAAAATTGGAGCAGTCTATTGATACCATCGATGCGCAATTGCCGGAACTGACCAGTTTTATCTTTCCGGGTGGAACTACCACCTCAGCGTACCTGCATTTGGCGCGCAATGTTTGCCGGCGCGCAGAGCGCCTCACCGTCAGTCTATCCAAAGAAGAAAATATCGGGCCGATGGTTGTGACGTATCTGAATCGTCTTTCCGATTTACTTTTTGTGCTTGCCCGGTGGGCGAATAAATTTGCAGGAAAAGACGAGGTTAAGTGGAGCAAGGATTAATGAAAGTTAACCGATGCGTATGCGAAAACCTCACTTTTGAAGAAATGAAGAAAGTCGTCGATCGTTTTCATTGCAAGACTGTCGGTGAATTGCAGACCCGCATCAAATTCGGAGTGAATTGCCGCCTTTGCCTCCCATATGTTGAAAAAATGATCGCCACCGGTGAAACCCATTTTGATATCATCGAGATGTAATCGTATTTTAGAATCATTTTGTTGCCAGATACGTCACGCTGATCATGAATTTTCATGACGCTGTGACGTTTTTTATTTTCTGGACTCGTCATTCAATTACCTTCCGGTTATTTGTCGCATTGATAGGATCTTTTTTTGGAGGTTATATGAAAAGCTTAACGATTTTTGTAATGATGTTGGCGTCTGGAATTCATGCGCAAGAAGCAATGATCAAACCGCAGAAAGCCGAAGAAGTATTGGCATGTTATTTTGATGCGCATCTTTTTACTGCCGAATACGGACTGGCCAAAGTGATTATTGCCGGAAGCGAAGCGACTAAAGGCGAATATCAGGTCGAATGGCTGTACAATTCCCACGCTACCGAAAAAAGCAAACGCGTTTGGACAAAACATGTCATCACTAAGTTTCATCCAGCAGAAATGGCCGAACTTAAAACCGGCATGGTGGTGATGTACGGTGCGGCTAATAAGATGACTAAAGGCGTAGTCAAAGATGTTTTGTCGCACAAAGGACAGGTTATATTGGAATGGTTCTATTCACCCGGTGAAACGATTCATACCGTTGAAGTGAATATCAACAACATCATGGTTATTGACGAACCAAAAGCTATCGATCCGCGCAAAAAGTCTTGAGCATTGCTTCAAGATTTTGCAACCAAATTTTATGAAAGCTTACCGTTGTGAATTTGTTGCTTCACATGTCCGCAAGTCATATTTCCACATGACCTCTATCAGCGTGTAAATATAGTTCCCTGCGTATCTTCCCGTAATTGTATTGGATCAAGACGGAAAAGGAGATACGTATGCACGAGCAAGGGACAACACAGATCAAAGGGCTTCCTTCCAATGCCTACCGTGAACTGAATTCAGGCGAGTCGTATGTACCGATAATGGTTCCGGAGCAAGTTTACCCGGAAGTAAATTTCAGATCGGTTTTCTGGGGGCTATTGTTAGCGGTTATATTTTCCGCTTCGGCAGCCTATTTAGGTTTAAAAATCGGGCAAGTATTTGAAGCGGCGATTCCGATTGCGATCATTGCCGTAGGATTATCCGCCGCGACCAAACGTAAAAATGCGCTGGGGGAGAATGTCATCATTCAATCAATCGGAGCTAATTCGGGCGCCATTGTTGCCGGAGCGATTTTTACAATTCCGGCGTTGTACATTCTCCAATTATATGCAGAGTTCTATAAAGTTTTCCTGGCATCGTTGCTCGGAGGATGCCTTGGAATTTTATTTTTAATTCCGTTTAGAAAATATTTTGTATCCGACATGCACGGCAAGTTTCCATTTCCCGAAGCCACGGCGACGACGGAAGTTCTCGTAGCCGGTGAAAAAGGCGGCAAACAAGCCATGGTGTTGGTCATCAGCGGTATCATTGGAGGCGCTTACGATTTCATTATTGCGACGTTCGGATGGTGGAGCGAGGTTTTCACGACGCGCGTATTTCCGCTAGGCGCAGAATTAGCCGATAAAGCAAAAATGGTTTTTCGGATCAACGTTGGTGCGGCTGTGATGGGATTGGGGTATATCATTGGCCTTAAATATTCGGCGATTATCTGCGCCGGATCGTTTGTGTCATGGTATTTGCTCGTTCCGGTGGTGGCTTATATCGGAGACGGATTGAGCATGACGCTGGGGGCAAGTGCAACGAAACTTATTCATGATATGACTGCGGAAGAAATTTTTAGGAACTATGTGCGTCATATCGGCATCGGCGGCATCGCGATGGCGGGAATTATCGGTATTATTCGTTCTTCGAAAGTCATTCGGTCGGCTTTTACACTTGGATTCAAAGAACTGGTAAATCCCAAGGCATCGGCGGACGGCCGTACCCGCACGCAACGCGATTTGTCGATGAGTATCGTTGCTATAGGGACTTTATTAACCGCTATTGCTATTTTTATTTTCTTCTGGCTAGGTGTGGTCAGTAATCTTGGTCATGCGTTGGTTGGCTTATTGATCGTGATGATCATTGCATTCCTGTTTACAACCGTGGCAGCGAATGCAATTGCCATTGTCGGCACGAATCCCGTTTCCGGTATGACGTTGATGACACTGATTATTTCATCAATCGTTTTAGTTTCCGTTGGGCTGACGGGAGAGGTCGGGATGGTTGCCGCGCTTTTGATCGGCGGTGTCGTTTGCACGGCTCTTTCTGCCGCCGGTTCATTTATCACGGATTTAAAAATCGGTTACTGGCTAGGTTCATCGCCTTACAAGCAGCAGACATGGAAGTTTGCCGGAACGCTGGCTTCATCGGCGACCGTGGGATGGGTAATTCTGCTATTGAACGAGACGTACGGATTTGTCGGCAAGGATGCGTTGGTCGCACCGCAGGCGAATGCGATGGCCGCAGTGATCCAGCCTTTGATGTCGGGTAATCCGGCGCCGTGGATGTTATATGCCGCAGGAGCAATGATGGCACTATCGCTGACAATGATCGGGGTGCCCGCGTTGCCGTTTGCGCTTGGTATGTATATTCCGCTGGAATTAAACGCCCCGCTATTGGTTGGTGGCTTGATTGCGCATTTTGTTTCCACGCGCAGTAAGGATGAACAGGTCAATCATGCGCGTCGTGAACGCGGAACTTTGATTGCCAGCGGTTTCATTGCCGGCGGCGCTTTGATGGGCGTCATCAGCGCACTTCTTCGTTATCTCGGGTTTAATTGGGTTGATCCGGAATGGACGGAATCGCATTCGGCTGAATTGTTTGCACTGGTTATGTTCATAGGTATCTGCGGATATATGATCTGGGATTCGTTGAGAGGCAAGCCGGAAGAGGACTAGAAAGCGCTTAAGAAAATTTATATCTCGGCCAGCGCGAAATTTACCGCCGACCGGGCGTGAATAATAGTTGTATCGAAAATTGGCACGGAACATTCTTCAGGCTTGATGAGGAGCGGAATTTCCGTACAACCGAAAATAATACCTTGTGCGCCTTCATTGATTAGTCGCTGTATTATGGTCAAATAAAATTTTTTAGTTTCAGGCTTAAAAATATTTTTAGTTAATTCGCTGAAAATCGATTCATGAATAAACTTTCGTTCCGATGCATTTGGGATAATCGGTTCGATATCGAGCGATTTTAAGCGTTCAGCGAAAAACGAATGCTCCATCGTAAACTTGGTTCCCAATAAACCGACTGTATTGATTTGTTTTTCTCCGATAGCCGTTGCCGTTGCATCGACGATGTGAATGAGCGGAATGGCAATGGATTGTTGTACATCGTCGGCGATGATGTGTGTCGTATTGGAGCATAAGACAATACAATCAGACCCTGCCTTTTCAAGGCGTTGAGCGCCATTGATAAACATTTTCGCTATTTCCGGCCACGCATTTTGATCGGCGAGCGTTTTGAATTCGTCAAAATCGATTGAATATAAAAAAATTTTAGCCGAATGCAGTTTTCCAAGCCGCTCGTTAGTCAATTCATTAATGATTTTGTAATATGCAAGCGTGGAGACCCAACTGGTTCCGCCGATCATGCCAATGGTTTTCATAAGGTTTACAGCGTTATTTCTCTTTGGAGAAACTCTATGAATTGATCAAAATATCCGGCATGCGGCTTCTCCCGCAGCGTTGCAACGTAATGTTTTCGTTTGAGGCCGTTTTTACCGATCTTGATTGTTTTTAAAGTACCGTTGTTTAAGTATGGCTTTAATGCCCATTGAGCCATGACAAAAACACCCATTTCTGCTTTAACCATTTCAATGGAAGCTTCCGTAAGCGGAACGACCGTAATTTTTTTGGGCGTGATGCCGGCAGGCTCCAATACCGCCGTGTGAATAGTAACGGTTTCCAAAGGGAGTGAATGGATGATCAGATTTTCATCGGTAAAATCTTCAGCCGTTATAAATTTGCGTTTGGCCCACATGTGATTAGACGATACTACCGCCAGCATCTCGTCCTGAAATAATTCAGTATAAATTATATGGTCGTCCTTTATTGGATCGCTCGTGATGGCTACGTCCAATTTTCCGTTCAATAATCCCTGAAGAGGATAATGCGTTGCCTCGATAACAATTTTCAGCTCGACATTCGGGTAGAGAAGATGGAACTGGCGCATGAGCGAGGGTAACCAGTGATAGCTGGTGTAACATTCCGTGCTGATTTTGATTTCTCCGGATTCGCCATAGATCATTTTTTTAATTTCATTGCGCGTATCGTCCATTTTGTCAATGACGTCGTTGGCAAGGGCATAAAGTTTTTCACCGGCCTTGGTCAGGATCATCTTTTTATTCACGCGCATAAAGATTTTAGTTCCCAACTGGTATTCTGCTTCCTTCAATTGGTGGCTCAGAGCGGATTGCGTCAAGTGCAACTTGTCCATAGCTTTGGTCAGGCTGCCTTCTTCGACTATAAATTTGATCAAACGGAGATGGCGAATTTCCATGAAACCTCTTTAAAAGTGCCTTAATATAATCCAATTGCTTCTTTTAAACATCATGAAAAAAAATGATGATGTTCATGCAGAAGATTCGTTTTCTTTTAAAGTCTCTGAACAGTAAACTGGAAAGGTCAAATTAACCGACAAGGAGCGAACATGAATAACCGTGTAGAATTTTTTCAGAGCAAATTGGATTTTGAAACCGATCCTGCAGATCTGTTTGAAGCGCTCAAAAACGGTGAATCGATTATCGTGATCGATGCACGGCAGCCGGAAAATTATGTGCGTGAACATATACCGGGTGCAATCAATTTTCCTCATCGTACGATGAATGCAGAATCGGTTAAATTTCTTGATAAAGAAAAACTTTATGTGACCTATTGCGATGGCATTGGCTGTAATGGATCCACCAAGGGCGCACTGAACCTGTCCAGACTCGGATTCAACGTCAAAGAATTGATCGGCGGTATCGAATGGTGGAAGCGCGACGGTTTTGCAACGGAAGGATCGGCATCACATGCCGCCGCTGAAAAAATTGCCTGTGGTTGCTGACTTGAGAATTACTGCATTTATAAATCAATTCGATCATACGATCAGTTGGTACGTATATTCGGTACAAAACTCGCTTTTATATGGAACGTCACGTTCTTCTTTCACAAAGGTAAAATGGAGGCTTTTTAGAAGAGCAATAGATGCTGTATTACGCGCATCAGTTATGCCGATAACGGCGCTCACTTCAAAATTATCGTGAAGATACTTGATCAAACCGGACAGAGCTTCGCGGGCAAATCCTTGCCGTTGATACGATGGATGAAAGGTCGCTCCAATGTGCGCACTGCAGTCCGGATGCAGCCTGACAGCCAGATCGCCGATAAGTTTACGATGGGTTATTAATTCGACACCCAATTGCGTCCAGGTATCATCCGCCGCGATTTTTTTTGAATTATGCTCTCGAAGAAATGCCCGTGCCTCGGCCTCACCAAATACTCCAAATCCCTGCCATTTGACCACTTCCGAGTCAGAACGGTATTCGAGGAAATTCTCCAAATCGTCTTCGGATAACGATCGGATGCTTAATCGGTCAGATTTAAAAAAAACCATGAGTATAGTCTTCCAATTAAAGCGTTATCAAAAAATACGCCTGCCTTTTGTTTTACGGATAACATCCTTGAGAATCTCTTTTTCATTTTTGTCCTGACGTTGAGAGGTTTCATGTTCTTTTATAAACAAAGATTTGAAGGAGAACCATATTTTTTTGAAAAAACTTTCTTTTTTTAAAGAAACGTCAGGCAATATTTCTGCCAGGTATTTTTCTTTCGTTTTTATATTGTCGGATATTACAGGCTTAAAAAACGCTTGTGAAATAAGCGTTATCATTTGATCGATTTCGTCGATATGATGTTCTTTTTTTTAATGAATATAATAGCCTTCCAAAGCATTCAAAAGTTTCTTCAAAAGAATTTCTTCATCCCTCAATAAAGCAACACCGCTTTTTGTAGCCTCAAATGCAAACTCAGCTATCAATTTAAATTGTCTAAATGAAACCTCAATTCTCCCGTTTTCTTTTTTGAATGTGTTAATTAATAATTTTTCCTCGGGAGTTTCTACTGCACCTCCTCCAAAATGCGTTTGTTCAATTGCATGTTGGATGTAACGCAAAATGCGCTGACGTTCTTTGAATGTCAACTCAAGTTCAATCATATTCCTTAATTCATATTGACTTTAACGTTAATTAATCTACTTTTGTGCTTCAAAATACGGCAAATTGCCTTAATTTGCTATGATGCTTTCTTCAGAAGCATTTGAACACACGTTTGTGCCGGAAACTTTTAAATAATGATCGCGTTCAAGCGATCACCATTCTATTATTATCTTATTCAGATATTAGATAATCAAATAAAAAAGGAGGAGTGATGAAAAGATTATGGATGTTGTCCATGTTGGCCATTCTATGGATGTGGGTGGCTTGCAGCCAGCCTATGCCGAAATCAGGACTAAGTATCGACCGCAAAAATCTGGATACTACGGTTTTGCCCGGTACGGATTTTTATCAATACGCCAATGGCGGTTGGCTCAAAAATAATCCCATTCCGGAAGCATTTGGTTCATGGGGTAGTTTCAACGAACTGCGCGACCAAAATAATATTAAGTTGCATGATCTTCTCGATGACGCAATGAAGGCGAATGCGCCGAAAGGCACCATCAAACAAAAAATCGGCGATTTCTATGCGAGCGGTATGGACAGTGCAGGTATCGAAATGGTCGGTTTAGCGCCGCTGGCTGGAGAATTTGCCCGAATCGATGCCATTCAGAGCGGCACCGATCTGCAGGATGTTATTGCGCACTTGCATCACTACAGCCTGTCGCCGATGTTTAATTTCTATTCTGACCAAGATGCCAAAAATAGTAATGACGTCATTGCACAGGCGACGCAAGGCGGACTTACGTTGCCTGAACGGGACTACTATTTCAATGCTGACGACAAATCGAAATCGATCCGTGCAGAGTTTCTCACGCACATGAAAAAAATGTTCATGTTAATGGGGCAAGATTCAGTCACGGCTGAAAAGAATGCACAAACCATCATGAAAATCGAAACGCGTCTTGCGAAGGCTTCAATGACCGTCGTCGAGCAGCGCGATCCGAACGCCATTTATCACAAAATGACGGTGGATGAAGTTTCTAAACTGATGCCGAATTTTACATGGACCAAATATCTGGCGTCCGTCGGGCTTGGCGACGTCCAGTCGCTGAACGTTGCTCAGCCTGAGTTTTTCAAAGAACTCAATACTATGCAAACCGCTGTGTCGCTTGACGATTGGAAAACGTATTTACGCTGGCACGTGATCAACATGGCTGCGCCGTATCTTGGCCATGCATTTGTCGAGCAAAATTTTAAGTTCAATGGATCGGTGCTTACCGGCCAACGGGCATTACAATTACGTTGGAAACGGGTCAGCAATACGACGGATCAACGGATCGGTATGGCGCTGGGGCAGTTGTATACCGAAAAATATTTTCCACCGCGCGCTAAGGCTAAAGCCAAAGAAATGATTGACAATTTAAAATTAGCGATGAAGGATCATATCGAAAAACTCCAATGGATGACCGACAGCACCAAAGTTAAAGCCCTCAAAAAGCTTAGCACTTTTGCCGTCAAAGTCGGTTATCCTGACAAATGGCGCGATTATACAGGACTGGACATCGATCGTGGTCCATATATTCTTAATATCATGCGCGCCGATTCGTTTGAATTTCGCCGCCTGATGGCGAAAGTTGGCAAGCCCGTCGATCGGGAAGATTGGGGCATGACTCCGCCTACCGTCAATGCTTCGTATAATCCGGGACTGAATACGATCACATTTCCCGCAGGTATTCTGCAATGGCCTTTTTTCAATCCTGATGCAGACGATGCATTTAATTATGGTTGTATGGGTGCCGTCATCGGTCATGAAGTGACTCACGGCTTTGACGACGAAGGCCGTCAGTACGACGCCGATGGTAATCTCAAAGACTGGTGGCTGCCGGAAGATGAAAAACAATTTAATCGCCGTGCGAAATTAGTCGAAGAGCAATTCAATCAATTCGTTGCCGTCGATTCGCTGCACGTAAACGGCAAATTAACGTTGGGCGAAAATCTGGCCGACTTAGCCGGTCTGACGATTGCATATGATGCCATGAAAAAATCGATGGAAGGCAAACCCGCTCCTCCAAAGATTGACGGATTTACAGCCGAACAGAGATTTTTCCTGGCTTGGGCGCAAATCTGGCGCGTCAACATGCGCGATCAAACGATGCGGTTACTGGTTACAACCGATCCGCATGCGCCGGGTAAATTCCGGGTCAACGGTCCGTTTTCAAATATGAAACAATTTAAAGAAGCTTTTGGACTTTCCGATAGCGATCCGATGGTAAGACCGGATTCATTGCGTGTGATAATCTGGTAAATTGTTTTTGTAACGAAAAATCAAAAACCCGTGGGTCAAAACTCACGGGTTTTTTGTTATAAACTTAAATAGCGTACCGAATTATTTAATCAAAAAGTTCAATGCGATGTAAGTGGCTATCAGGCTGATCACAGCGAGGATGCGCCATAAACCGATCGCGCCGTGCTTAACGATGCATTCTTCGTCTCGATCCCAGGTAGTTACGCCGTATCGGGTGAGATGATTGTATGCAACGATCATAGTAATAAAAGCAACGATGCCGATACCTAATCCATATCCGCGTACCCACACTAAGAGTGAACGGCGGATTGCTTTTTGATAATCCATCAGAACGCCGGTAGAGGAAACGATTTCCATGTTCAAAATCCATTTGCCGGGAGTTTTACCGAATGCTGCAATAAAAATCGCTTCAATCGGCACCCATACGGCTGCACTGACTATAGTATAGGCGGCATCATGAATTTTATCAACGAACTCCCATTCAAAAGCAGCCGAGAGGAGGCCGGCTCCCAGACCGACGAAAAGTGATATAAAATAGATATCGATCAGTCGGGCGAAATAACGAGGCCACGGTCGCACTTCCGGTTCTTCAAGCCTTATTGGGTTATGCGGAAGCGGCGGCAATTCAAAATCCGCTGATTCAGAAATCGTTTCGGTTTTGGGAATATATTCCGATAATTGAAGCAGCGTTCCTGCTTTTCGCCATTCTGTCAAAGACTCGTACCATACGTAGGTATTGCTATTGAGCGATCCGTTTTGAAAAAGTTCCTTGAGTTCATGGCGATCAACGGGACCGACAGTCTGAAAACTATCAATATAATACCACTGCTTGCCGACCATAATTACCATGCCCATCCTATTCCGACAGCCAGTATAACCGGTGGAGCTTTTTTGTCGTCGAAAAGTTTCCTTTTAAAACTTTTCTTAATAAAAAGAGGTTTTTGCAATCCAATTTCATAACGTAACCCGCTATTTTTTCCCAAGGTCCCGCCAAACTGGAATGCAACGCTTTCAAACAGACCAAAACCGCCGTCCTTGTAATTGAGATCGTAATAAGAACTTAACGTTTCAGGACCGAGATGGTAACGGATTCCGGCGCCAAATCCTGCCAAGCCGCCGCCAAAGTGCATTCCGAAAGATTCAGACAACCTTACTTCATGATCTATGCCGATAAGAGTATTACCGCCGATTTGGTAGCCAATGGCAATATTATTTTCTAGTCTTTCAGATTTTGTTTGAATTTGGACAACTTCAACTAATGCGTCAGTAGATTCCTTTGCTGTTGAAACGATGTTAACGTCGGAAGATTTTTTATAATAGATGACTCGAATCTGATGGCATGTGCTTGACAAACCGGGTTTTTTATGTTCGGCTATTTTCATAGCATCTGCTCCAAGGGAGCGCGCTTTTTGTTTAGCTAATTCGGTCATCGTATAAAGGCCGCAGTCGACTGTAAATCCACCATCGCCGAAAAATGCTTCACCGATCCTTAGCCATGTTTCCGGAGCTTTGTCTGATAATTGTAACACATCAACTAAGGCATCATTTGGCAATGGACTGTACGCACCTGCATGATCTTCTTTGACGATTATTTTCGGTGAGCAGCTTGCAACCATCAGTATATATAGAAGTAATAGATATTTTTTATTCATAAGATTCAATTCCTGTTGTAATGATTTTAACGTGCCCAAAAAATAGATAAACCAATTGCAGAATGATTGGGTGAACAATACATACCGATTTTGGTTCCAGTTTCAATAAACGCATTATATTTTTCAACAGCATTAACACCATGCTTTTCAGCTTGAATTGCAAAGAGCAAGGAAACGGAAGTAATGCCGATACCAGTAAATAAAACGGGTTTATTGATTTTCTTTCCGGCAATAGCGCCACCAAGCGGATAACCGATCAAGGCACCACCGGCTAGTCCGAAAACCTGTGATACTGAATTCCATGTTCTTGCTTTGGAAAATGATTCATTAACTTGCTTGTTGTTGGTTGCCATTAGAATAGCTTCAAGTTCATCTGCATCTTTGATTTTCTTTCCGTTGATCGAGTACGTTTTGAAAAGTCCGCCTGAAATTTCGATTTTTTTTTGCTGCTCTTGGCAACACACTGTGGCGGAAAATAAAATCAATAAAAATCCTGTTAAATTGATGATAAGTGTTTTCATACACACTACTCCTGCGATAATAAGTTGAAGGATGTGAAAGACGTGCTGTCTGGAGGATATAATCGTGGAATCCATATGCTACGAGCCCTCAAAGCGTAAGTAACTTACTCACGTCGTTTAAAAAAAGCAAGTGCAATCATCAAGCTCGATAGTCTTTAAAAGGTAATTTACATTTAAAAAATATCGAATCGAAGTTCATCTCCATTGAAATTCTCTTGATTCGAGGATCAAGCGGAATTAGATTACACTATGTTTCGATTCATTGCCTCGAAAATTCAGAATAAACTGATCGCCATTTTTTCAGTGTTTTGTCTTACTATTTTTAGTGTCAGCGGGATGCTGCATTACTGGTATACGGAAGACAGCCTTGATGAAGAGTTGGGCAAAAAGCTGCTTGCGGTGGCGCATGCCGCTTCATTACAAATTAATACTGAACTGGTGTCTAAACTTGCCCGTGGAGATGAAAACAGTCGGACATATAAAAATTTTAAAAAAAAATTAATCGATTTACGCGATGTTACTGACGTAGAGCGAATTTATGTGATGGATCTTGCTGGGCGAAGTCTCTTAGATACGGAAGACGGTGTGAAAATCACTTATGCATACCCGTCGCTAAAATATAATCAGGTTGAATTTGCACGTACCCTCAAAGGATTGCCGTCACATTCGATGCTGTTTGAAAGCTATGACGGTAAGCTGTATAAAACAGCTTTTGTACCGATGACAGTCAATAAGGAAGTTAAAGGCGTCATTGCTGTTGACGGTAGCGCTACGTTTTTATACCTGATCAAGCGTATTGAATGGCATTTGATTACGGTCGGAATTGTCGGTGTGCTTGTATCGATCCTGATCGGTTATTTCTTTTCACGTACGATCAACACTCCGGTCAAGCAATTGATGGAAGAAGCTGAAAAAATCGGATCGGGTAATATGGAAACAGCTATTGAAGTCAAAAGTACGGATGAAATCGGTTTTCTCGGAGATACGATGGAAAAAATGCGCAGAAATATCTTGAAGCGCGATCAATACTTGAAAACCATGGTGGCTGGCGTGGCGCATGAATTGCGCAATCCGTTGGGCGGCGTAGAGATTTTTTCTCATTTATTGAACAAAGAACTCGAAACGGGAGATAAGAAAAAGGATTATTCGAAAAAAATTATCCGGGAAGTGGACGTCATGAAAAAAATTCTGTCGGATTTCCTGGAATTTGCGCGTCCTCAAAATCCGCAGCCTCAGGTATGTGATATTCTGAAACTTGTGGAGGAAGTCCAACTGAACTTCGGTCCTGACATTGAAGAAAAGCAAATTGTTTTCGATGTGGATATCGAGGAACGGCGTACATTTGTTGATCCCGGTCATTTGCGACAAATTCTTGTCAATGTGATAGAGAATTCCATCCAGTCGCTGAACGGTAATGGACGGATTTTGATAGGTTCACGCTCGGCGGGGAATCAGGTCGAAATTTCTATTGAAGATAACGGAGAGGGGATTGAGGAGGGTATTCGTGATAAAATTTTTGATCCCTTTTTCACAACGAAGGAAAAAGGATCGGGCCTTGGACTGGCGATTGTAAAAAAATTAGTGGATGAAAATAACGGCGATATTCGAATGGCGGCCGGAGAAACTCAAGGTACGCGGTGTGTCTTGATATTTCCGAAAGAGCCTGCTGTATAATTGGCTCATGGTCTGAAAAAAATCAGAAAGGGAAAATAGAATGCGGTGGTGGTTTATTTTTTTTCTTGTTGTAATTTTTTCATCTTTGCACGCGTCGGATGGTACTCTGAAATTTGAGAAACAGAAATTTAGCGTTGCAGGTATTAGGACCATTCCTGTTTATCCTGCTCAGAATGATTTGACACAAGACGTTACCGTCAAATCAAAGAAAAAAGCGTTGTTGTTGTCTCTGCTTGTACCCGGCGTGGGTGAACTCTACCTAAATAATTGGCAGTTACGGGAATGGCAATCCGGGAAATATTTTTTTGCCAGTGAAGCCCTTTTGTGGGCCGGACATTTTTATTTCCAGAGTTACAGCCATTGGTCGCGGTCCGACGCCGAAGCGTTAGCTGCGGCCCATGCAAACGTTAATTGGAAAACATCGAAACCGTCGGGATATTTTTCAGTGATCGGTAAATTTACGGATATTTATGCTTTCAATGATATTCAACGCCGTTTTTTTGGACCGGAAGCTGTGTATGAGGAAAATACGGCCAATTTTTGGCAGTGGGATAATGAAACAAACCAGAACCGTTTTGAGGATAAACGTCTGGAAAGTCGTAATTATAAACGTTATTCGCAATTTGTTGTTTATGGCGTTGTAGTCAATCACGTACTGAGCGCGATCAATGCTGTGCGTATGTACAACAAGCGACAAAAGCTTTCCGGATATAATTTCCGGATCGAAAGTATTCCGTCGATCGGAATGAACAGCTATTATATCGGCGCAAGTATGACAAAAAGTTTTTGATTTTGAAGGTTCATAAAAAAACTTCTATCGCGCTTGCACAATAGAAATTATCTTTTTATATTGGTCGCGTTTTTAAAGATTCTCGTCCGAATTCTCACCGGGCAGAAGGAGAGAGAGCATGTTGCAGCAAGAATACCTTTACGTTTTGATTTTTATACTGGGCGGTTCGGGGATGGTGCTGGTAGCGATGCTGGCTTCATGGGCCCTGCGTCCGAGTAAACCTTCCAAAGCGAAACTAACGCCGTATGAATGCGGCGAATTGCCCGCCCAAGCCGATTCCTATTTTCAATTCAACATTCGTTATTATTTATTTGCCCTGCTTTTCGTCGTTTTCGACGTGGAAGTAGTATTTTTCATTCCATTAGTCAAAGTATTCAATTCGATTCCCGTGGTAGCGTTTGTTGAGATTACGTTTTTTACAATTGTGCTGGTATTTGGCCTAGTGTACGCGTGGAAGAAAGGAGCGCTCGAATGGGAGTAGTGAATGAAGACGTTTTTCCGAAGATCGAAAAATTTCCCGGCGGAGAAATTGTCATTACCAGTATCGATAAAATTTTTACTTGGGGCACAAAAAATTCGTTATGGCCTTTGGGATTCGGGCTGGCGTGCTGTGCGATCGAAATGATGGCGACGATGATGTCGAAATTCGACATGTCGCGTTTCGGCGCAGAAGTCATGCGCGCCTCACCTCGTCAGGCCGACCTGATGATTGTCGCCGGCACGGTAACCGAAAAAATGGCGCCGAGGGTAAAACAATTATATGATCAAATGCCGGAACCAAAATATGTGATCGCGATGGGTTCATGTGCGATTGGCGGAGGCCCTTTTTACTATGATTCTTACACAGTTGTCAAAGGTGTGGATCAGTTGGTACCCGTGGATGTCTATCTTCCCGGCTGTCCGCCTCGTCCGGAAGCTTTGATCGACGGTTTATTGCAACTGCAAAAGAAAATCGAAAAGGAAGGGGTGCTTCGCAAAAAATCTGTTGTTGAAGATTAATCCCAACATTAAAAAAAATACTTATGGAATTTCAAGCGATTGTTGAACTGGTTAAAAGCCGGTTTCCGAAGACGGAAGCAGAATTCGATAAAAATCTGATTATTGACAAAAATGATTTTTTCTCCTTTGTTGAATTTATTCGTGAATCTCCCGAATTGAATTGTACCGTTCTCGATCTTCTGACAGCCTCTGATCATCTTTCTGAAAACCAAATTCACCTGATCTACGGTTTTCAATCTTACCGCCACAAACATTATCTATTAGTCAAAGTTAAACTTGACCGGCAAAAACCGGTGATTGAGTCGTTGACGAAGTGGTGGGGTATTGCGAATTGGACTGAGCGCGAAGTGTTTGATCTGTACGGTGTTCAATTTGAAGGTCATCCCGAACTGCGTCGCATTCTGACGCCGCCGGATTTTGTCGGGCATGGATTAAGAAAGGATTATGAACGTCCTGGATTTTTTGTAAAAAAACCGGATTTTAAATGATGAATACGATTTCCCGCGAATAACGCGAAAAAGTGCAAATTAAAATAATGAAAAATTTTGTGTGTTTCGCGGGCTATTTTGAATGAGCAGAGTAATTATGTCAGAACAGTTAACCCATAGTGCGTCGAAGAAAACCTTCCGTAAAGATATTCCGTTAATCGATCAGATTCCTCCAAGGAAAAAACAAATTCTCCGCGGTTTGCCGGAGAATGAATTGCACGTCGAGGAATTTTTAATGAATATCGGGCCGCAGCATCCGAGCACGCATGGCGTGTTACGCCTCGTTGTGAGCATGGAAGGGGAAGTCGTTAAGAGTTGTGAACCGGATCTGGGCTATTTGCACCGCACGTTTGAAAAGATTTCCGAAAACCGCACTTACCAACAGATCGTGCCTTTTACTGACCGAATGGATTATCTTGGCTCGATGAATGCCAATTGGGGCGTTGCGGCGGCGGTAGAAAAGCTAGCATCGATCGAAGTTCCGGAGCGAGCGGAGTACATTCGGGTCATCGTGTCGGAATTGAATCGTATTGCATCGCACTTGATGTGGATGGGAGCTTTTGCGGCCGATATTGGGGCGTTAACGGGATTTGTTTACGGGTTCCGTGAACGTGAAACGATCCTCGATATGTTTGAGGAAATTTGTGGTAGCCGGTTGACTTACGGATACATTCGCGTTGGCGGCGTAGCCGAAGATGTGACGCCGAAGTTTATTCAAATGGTGAATGATTTTCTGAAAATTTTACCGGATCGCGTGGCGGATTATCATGACCTGATCACAGGCAATGTAATTTTTGTCGAACGTACACGCGGTATCGGCGCGATCACGCTGGAAGAAGCGATCAGCTATGATATAACCGGTCCGATGTTACGCGCTTGCGGTTTGCCGTGGGATTTGCGGAAAGAAGAACCGTATTCATTGTATCCAAAATTTGATTTTAATATTCCGGTTTATTTCAACGGCGATTGTTACGATCGGTTTCGCGTACGCATGGATGAAATCATGGAAGCGGCGAAAATTGTCCGTCAGGCTTTGGATGGATTGCCGGAAGGCGATTATAAAGTGAAAAAGTTGGCCCGCAATATCAAGCCGCCGGTTGGCGATGTGTATATTCGTCAGGAAGCTCCGCGCGGTGAATACGGGGTGTATATGGAATCGGACGGTTCGGTCAAACCGAATCGGGTTAAATACCGTACGCCGAGTTTTACGAATTTATCAATTCTGCCGTTGGCGGCGCGAGGATGGAAAATTGCTGACCTGATTGCGATTCTCGGAAGCGTGGATATTGTTTTAGGAGATGTTGACCGGTAGAAAACTAAGTGATCAAGTGTTGAGCTTAAATTAAGGCGAATGTGTGATGGACGTAATTCTGGGACTTTTATATGTGGTCATCTTGTTCAGTCTCATCGCTGTACAGGTGCTGATTCTCGTTTTCATGGAACGTAAAGTTTCGGCGTGGATACAGTCACGAATCGGACCTAACCGCGTGGGGCCGTGGGGATTGCTACAGACGACAGCCGATATCATCAAATTAGTTACCAAAGAAAATATCCGCAATATTCAGTCGGATAAAGTGATTTTCTTTTTGGCGCCGGTGTTAGCGTTTGTGGCGCCGTTTGCCGGATTTGTGACGATACCGGTTGCACAAAATCTTGGTGTCCAGGATTTGAATATGGGTGCCGTATATGTTTTCGCGCTTGGCAGTTCGATGGTGTTTTCGGTAATCTGGGCCGGTTACGGTTCGAATAATCGTTATGCGCTGATCGGTGCCATGCGTTCGGCCGCACAAATGATTTCGTATGAAATACCGCTCGTGACATCGGTACTGGGTGTATTTTTAATCGCTGGTACATTATCGATGCGTGAAATTGTAGCGTTGCAAGATTCGGGCACTTGGTACGTCATTTATCAGCCGCTCGGATTTCTTTTGTTTTTGATTGCGGCAACAGCTGAAGCGAATCGCGCGCCGTTTGATCTTCCCGAAGCGGAATCCGAATTGGTAGCAGGATTTCATACCGAATATTCCGGGATGAAATTCGCTTTTTTCTTTTTGGCGGAATATACTGAAATGCTCGTGGCGTGTTCATTGATGACGGTTTTATTTCTCGGCGGATGGTTGATTCCTTTTGTAGATAATTCGCAAGTACCCGTGTGGCTGCATGTTTTGGTGTTCATTATCAAAGTATACACATTGATCTTTCTGATGATGTGGTTCCGCTGGACTTTCCCGAGATTGCGCGTGGATCATTTGATGCAATTCGGATGGAAAATATTGTTGCCTTTTGCTTTGGTCAATTTAGTGGTTACCGGCGCCGTCGCGCTTTGGTTTAAAAGCTAACCGAAGGAAAAAACTGTGCGTTATTTAATCGAAGTTATCAAAGGTTTGTGGTCGCTGTTCGTCGGACTCGGCGTGACATTCAAATATATGTTTCGCAAAAAGACTACGGTACAATATCCGGAAATTAAAAAACCGCTCGCGGACCGTTTTATCGGTTATGTGAAGATGATGTATGAAACCGAAGGCGAGTTTACCGGTTATACCAAATGTGTGGCCTGTATGGCGTGTGTGGTGGTATGTCCGGTGTCATGTATTCAGGTGACGCATGACAAACATCCCGACCCTACGAAGAAGCGGATTGCCAACGATTTTATTCTTGATTACACCAAATGCGAATTTTGTAATTTGTGCGTTGAAGCGTGCAATTTCGACGCGATCATCATGGGACATGATTACGAACTCTCATTTTATGACCGTGCAGACATGGACATGATTTTAGTGAAAGATAAAAAATATAACGACGATCTGTACACCGCCAGCCGCCGTCAAACCGGATCGACGTATTTACCGATTATTTCACCCCGTGAAAACGAGATCGTCAATGTGATCAATAAACGGGAACACGAAGAACGTTTAAAAAAGCAGGCTGAAAAATCGGCGGCACAGCAAAGCGAGTAAGTTATGGTACATGCATTGATGTTTTATCTGTTTGCAGCTTTGGCAATAGCCGCATCGCTGGCAGTCATACTGCACCGCAATATTTTTAAATCGGCGACATTTCTGGCCGGGATGCTTTTCTGCCTGGCCGCGTTGTTTGTTCTGCTGGATGCTGAATTTATTGCCGTAGTACAAGTGCTGATTTATATCGGCGCGATCACGATTCTGATTGTCTTTGCGATCATGCTGACTACAAAAATCAACGATGAACACAAAGAACAATTTAATTCACAAAAATTTTTGGCGCCGGTTTTGGCTCTCGGATTGTTGGGTTTGATTCTCACCATTGTTGTGAAAATTCAATGGACGACAGCCGAAATGTCAGCGGTTCCCGCTGATATTCTGGGCCTCATTGGAAAAGCATTATTAAGTGAATTTATTTTTCCGTTTGATGTCGTATCGATTTTATTGCTGGTTGCTTTAATCGGAGCAACCTACATTGCGAAACAAGAAGATCGCAAACCATTGGTAGCCGAGGTTGATGAGATTGAAGATCATGACGACGGAGAATTGAAACATGAACTCCATGCTGAAAAAGTAGAGCACTAAAGGAGAATGTGATGGAAATTGGTTTATATCATTATCTGACATTAAGCGTCATTTTATTTGCCATCGGCATGACGGGTGTGCTCATTCGCCGGTCGGTTTTATCCATGCTTTTATCCATTGAAATTTTATTTAATTCGATCAACCTGGCTGCGTTGGCGTTCAATCGCTTTCTGTACCCGGCTACGGTGACGGGGCACATTTTTGTTATTTTTATTATCACGATTGCTGCGGCTGAAGCGGCCGTAGCGCTGGCGATTGTTATGATTGTTTACAAAAACTTCCGAAGTCTGGAAGTCGAAGGATTAACGTCTCTCAAACGATAGTTGTTAGGAGAATCGGTTGTGTCTACTTATTATGAATTAGCCTGGCTCATTCCTGCACTGCCTTTATTTTCATTCATCATCACAGTTTTATTTACGCGGAATTACAAAACGCTGACGGCATGGATTGCATGCGCGGCCGTTATGACGTCATTTTATTTATCGGTCCGTGTGATGCTGGATATGTACAACGGCGCCGGAACAGCTCAAACTTTAACGTTGGAATGGATTCCGCTCGGGAAGGCTCTTGAAGTAACCATCGGTGTTTACCTCGATCCTTTGTCGGTGATGATGTTGATCGTCGTGACAACGGTATCGATGTTGGTTCATATTTATTCTCTGGGTTACATGGCGCATGAAGACGGCAAAGCGAGATTTTTTTCCTATTTGTCGCTATTTACTTTTTCAATGCTTGGATTGGTTCTTTCGGACAACGTACTGCAGATGTTTATTTTCTGGGAACTCGTTGGTTTGTGTTCATACTTATTGATCGGTTACTATTACGATAAAAAATCGGCCGCCGATGCAGCCAAAAAAGCGTTCTCAGTTACGCGCGCAGGCGATTTGGGATTTTTCATGGCCGTGCTGATTGCATGGGGATATTTCGGAACATTTAATTTTGCCGAAATTCAACAACAATACGGTCAGACTGCGGAATGGCTTGCGAGAGCATTTCCGTTTTTAATTTTCTTTGGTGCAATGGGCAAGAGCGGACAGTTTCCATTGCATATCTGGTTGCCGGACGCGATGGAAGGCCCGACGCCTGTTTCCGCATTGATTCACGCCGCGACGATGGTCGTAGCCGGAATTTTCTTGGTCGCTCGCGCCGTGATGATTTTCGCCGGTTCACCGGATACAATGTTATTTGTTGCATATATTGGCGGTTTCACGGCTATTTTCGCGGCGACTATTGCTATCGCTCAGCACGATATCAAACGTATTTTGGCATTTTCAACGTTGAGTCAACTAGGATATATGATGATGGCGTTGGGGATTGGCGGTATGGTCGGCGTCAATAATTTTTCACACGGCCATTCCGGCACTGATCTCGCTTTAATGGGGCAGACGGCGGGAACGTTTCATCTCTTCACACACGCATTTTTCAAAGCGTTGCTGTTCCTCGGTTCCGGCAGTGTGATCCATGCCATGCATACGAATAATATTTGGGAGATGGGCGGCATTCGATCGAAAATGAAAATTACGGTTTGGACGTTTCTGATAGGAACGCTTGCGTTAGCAGGAATTCCGCCGTTTGCAGGATTTTGGAGTAAAGATGAAATTTTAGCCTTAGCGATGGAAGTGGGTAATATCCACGGCTACGTGTTATTTGGCGTCGGTTTAACGGCTGCTTTTTTCACAGCTTTTTATATGTTCAGATTGTGTTTCGTTGCGTTCTGGGGCGAAGTGCCGGAGAAAAAACATCCGCACGAATCGCCGGTGAGTATGACATTGCCGCTGGTGGTATTGGGTATTTTATCCATTGTAGCCGGGCTGATCGGTAATGCCGATATTGCCCATGCTTTGGGTTTAAAAACGTATGCTGCTTTTCTGAATCCAACGTGGGAACACGAAGGTGTTTTTCATTTGTCGATCGCAGCCATTTCAGCCGGAGTGGCCGTATTGGGAATTCTAGTTGCATTCATAATGTATGCTAAACGGTCGCCGGAATGGACGACTGAAATGCATGATCCGTTACGAAGCAAACTTGGCCGCTTATATGTTCATCTGGAAAATAAATGGTACATCGATGAGATCTGGCGTTGGATCCTCAATCAAATTTTGTTCCGCATTTCTGCGGCCTGTGCATGGTTTGACCGGAATATCGTCGACGGCTCCGTCGATCTGGTTGGATTTATCACGACTCGAATCGGAATCCTGATGCAGCCGGTACAGAGCGGTCGTCTGCAAAGTTATATCCTTGTCGTGATGCTGGCGCTGTTTATAATCCTGGCAACGTTGTATGTTGCAATTCCTGAAATTCTCGTAGCCATGTACCGGTGATCATGCCAGCTTCCGTCAAAACAGGCAGAATTGCGTCATCATCCAATTCACAGAATCAGAATAAAGAAGATGTTTTTGCAATATCGTGGAAAAATATTGTATTGATTTTAGCAGGATTTGCGGCCATCGCGGCATATTGGACGATACAGTCGCCGCGTCCGTACGACGACGATAATATCGGCCGTTATTTTATGGCACAGGCGGCCATGACAAAACCGGAATTTTTTCTCAGTATTTGGGGGCGGCCGCTTGCGATAATTTTTTTCTTATTGCCATCCCAATTAGGATATTGGTATTGCGCAGCCGCAACGATTCTATTATCAATTGCGACCTGTTACTTTACTTATAAAGCTGCACAAGCTTCCGGTAAACCCAATCCTTGGCTTGCACTTATTTTTATTGCTTTCCAGCCGCTGTTTTTTATTACGAGTTATAGTTTATGTACCGAACCTCTGGCCGCATTTTTTTTAGCAATCGGGCTTTATTACTACTACAAGAAAAAATGGTTGACGTCGGCGCTGCTGTTATCGTTGATGCCGTTAGGACGAACGGAATTAGTATTAATTTTGCCAATATTTGCGATTGTATTTTTTCGTGAGAAAAAATACTGGCCGATTCTTGCTATGGGAACCGGCTTAGCGTTATACCAAATTGCCGGTATGATAGCAACCGGCGACGTGCTATATTTATTAACTGCTTCCAAATCATTTGGGCATGGCCTTTATCAGAACGGCCCGTTTGAACATTATTTTCAGCGATTTATTTTTATTGTTGGTCCTGTTTTGTTTGTTTTTATTTTATTGCAATTGGTTCATGATATCCGTCAGCGCAGTGTCAACATCATCAATATTTCGTGTATACTGATTTTTTGTACTCACGTGTATTTTTATTGGAAGGGGAATGTAGCTTCGATCGGATTTTTACGGCATTTTGTTGGTGTTGCGCCGATGATGGCTTTATGGGCTCTTGATGGCGCCAATACGTGGCTCAATGATCAAAAGAATCGACAGACGTCATTGATCGCTTTAATAGGGATTACCGTAATAACGTTGATGTATTATTCGTTTGATTTGATCGGTGATTATTTTATATCACCTCAGAAAGATTATTTGAAATTCTCAATGGTTTTATTGCTGGTATTGTTGTTTGTTTTGCAACATTATTTGAATTTTAGCGGACGTTTTTTTCAAAAGTTGATGCTAATTTCGGCGGCCATAGGGACAATGGCATATACTTTCATTAAAGAGCCGCCCTTGCAGTTAGCTCCGGAGCATCAGACGGTTAAGAATTTTCAGGTATATTTTGAGGAAAATTTGAAAACGAAATCGCCGAAAACGATGATTGCGCATCCGTGGTTTTTCTTTTTTGACGATTTCAATTATTATGCAAAAGAGTACGCCGCAGGCAACTATCTGGAAATGCGTAAAGAGAAAATGGCTGAGCTTCCGGTAGGCGGTTTGGTTGTTTGGGATACGCATTATAGCTGGCGCCTCAGCAGCAACGTTCAGCAGGACGATCTGACAAAAAATCCCGATTATAAATTTGTTCAGCAGTTCGTCTCTCCGGACCGTAAGTTTGCGATTTATGTATTTGAAAAGACCAAAGGGTGACGGCGCTGATGATCAAACCTTCGGATTTTAAAAATTGGCAGGATTATTATTGGACATACCAGAATATTTTGGCGAAAAAGTATTTGATTCCGATGCTCGAGAACAACGGCGTCCGGCTAGAAGGGAAAAAAGTTTTTGAAATCGGCTGCGGGAGCGGAGGCGTGATCGAAGCTTTTGCAGAACGTTGCGAAAAAGCCGTCGGATTGGACATTACACCGTTTGAATATTCCGAGCATGCATCGGGAAAAGTGCAATATATTACGGCTGATATTTATGACCGGAGTTACGATGCGCAATATACGGATCAATACGATCTGATCTTGTTTCGTGATGTCATTGAGCATTTGCCTCGTAAAAAGGAAGTGTTTGAATTATGCGACCGGTTATTGACTAAAGATGGACGAATTTTTATTACTTATCCGCCATTTTATTCGCCGTACGGAGCGCATCAACAAGTGTTTGCCAAAACAAAATTAGGAAAACTTCCTTACACGCAATTTTTGCCGGAAACTATGTATCATAGATTTGTGGCTACGGTGGAGAAAGGCAATCAACAGGCACTGGATGTGGCCAAAGAAATTACAAGCACGAAGACAACCATCGGATCGCTGAATCAGGCTATCCGGCAATCGGTTTTTCAAATTGATCATCAGGACTGCTATCTTACACGTCCATCGTTTGAAATCCGGTACGGTGTGAAGCCGAGAAAAATACAATGGGTGAAACGCGTGCCCTTGCTGAGAGAAATTCTCGTGATGGGCGTTTATATGATATTAAAACGAAAATGAATTGATTATGGAACCTTATTTACTATCTGCAATCGTATTTATTCCGACGCTGGCGGGGCTCATTATTATGATGATGCCGGAAGAGAATGTCACAGGCGTACGCATGACCGCCTCGTTCGCTTCGCTGCTGACTGTCATATTATCGGTCGTAGCGTATATTTTCTACGATCCTGCCGTTGCACGAAATTATGAAGTCAATATTCCATGGGTGCAAGTGATGGGTATTAATTATCATATTGCAGCCGACGGAATCAGTATTGCAATGTTATTACTGACATCGATTACGATATTTACCGGTTGCCTCATTTCGTGGGAAATCAAAGAACGTCAGAAAGAGTTTTTTGCGCTATTGCTCATCTTAGTGAGCGGCGTGTTCGGCGTGTTTGTTTCATTTGACGTTTTTTTGTTTTTGGTATTCTATGAATTGGCCGTCTTGCCAATGTATTTGTTGATCGGGATCTGGGGAACGGGCCGGAAGGAATATTCGGCGATGAAACTGACGTTGTACTTGCTCTTGGGTAGTGCGTTATTATTAATTCCCGTTTTTGGGCTCTATGTTCAGGCCCATGCCGCCACGGGCGTGTGGAGTTTTGATTACGATTTTCTGCGCCAAAATTTTAACATGTCAGAATCCTGGCAATACATTTTCTATCCAATGGTATTCGTTGGGTTTGGGACGATCGGTGGTTTATGGCCGGTGCATACATGGTCACCGGATGGCCATGCATCGGCGCCGTCAGCCGTCAGTATGCTTCACGCCGGCGTTCTTATGAAGCTCGGCGGGTTCGGAATCATTCGTATTGGATTACAATTTATGCCGCACGGCGCTCAGGAGTGGTCGTTATTTTTTGCGTGCCTTACGGTCGTCAATATTGTTTACGGCTCTTTGTCGGCGATCAGGCAGACAGATATGAAATATATTATCGCTTATTCGTCCGTGTCGCACCTTGGAATTGTAACTCTGGGGATTTGTACGTTGACTTCGGCAGGAATCAACGGTGCTGTTTATCAGATGTTTGCACACGGAATTATGACAGCACTACTTTTTGCTTTAGTTGGAATTGTGTATGGACGTTTGCACTCGCGCATGATCACAGACATGGGCGGGTTGGCTAAAATAATGCCTTTCACGACGGTTGCGTTTGTTTTTGCCGGCATGACCGGATTGGGACTTCCGGGTCTGTCGGGTTTTGTATCTGAATTGATGGTACTTACCGGTGCATTTTCTGCAGGAGTTGCCGGAACGCCAAGTCCGATGATGAAATATATTGCGCTCATTTGTCTGACAGGCGTAGTTTTCACGGCAATCTATGTTCTTCGTGCCGTACAGCGAATTTTCTTTGGCCAGCCTACGGAAGCGCTTTTACGGAATGAACATTTCGCTCATTTACTGGATACAGACCGCAGGGAAATTTTTGCTTTGTCAATACTTATGCTGACGATCGTATTGGCCGGTGCCTATCCGGTTTGGATTGTCGATTTGATCAATTCCGGACTTACCAATGATATTTTTCCACGTTTGGGAATTCCTACCATGTAAAGTTGGGGGATTGGTTCTTATTGCGTGAAACAAACTAAAAATGTTTCACAAAAACGTTGCATTATCTTATGCGATTTGATACATTTGCGCTATTCTGAATGAAACCTTTCTTAACGGAGCCCTCTTTTTGAGGATTTTTTAATGGGTAGAGTGATTGCTATAGCCAACCAAAAAGGCGGAGTGGGGAAGACGACAACCGCTATTAATTTAGCTTCGTGCCTGGCCCACGCCGATAAGCGTACGCTTGTGATCGATATGGATCCTCAAGCCAATGCGACGACCGGATTGGGGTTTGATTTGGAGGCTATAGAAAAGAGCTCCTACGAAATGCTCATTCACAATATGAAACTCGAAGATGCCATTCTCAAGACTATGATGGGTAAAATGGATTTAGTGCCGGCTCACATTCGGCTTGTTGGCGCTGAGGTCGAATTGGTCAATCTCGAAGACCGTGAAAAAATGTTTCTCAATGCTATTACACCGGTCAGAGATAAATATGATTTTATTTTAATCGATTGTCCGCCATCGCTCGGGCTTTTAACGCTCAATGCGCTTACGGGATCGGATACCGTGCTCATTCCCATTCAATGCGAATATTACGCGCTGGAAGGTCTACGGCAATTGTTGAATACGATTCGTTTGGTTCAACGTCACCTCAATACCAATTTAACGATTGAAGGCGTTTTACTGACGATGTTTGACAGCCGATTGAATTTGTCCAATCAAGTCGTGAGCGAAGTGAAAGAGTATTTCAAAGACAAAGTTTTTAAAAGCGTCATTCACCGCAATATCAAATTGGGAGAAGCTCCCAGTTACGGTAAACCGATTATTCTGTACGATCCTGCCTCTGTCGGCTCACAAGACTATATGGGGTTGGCCAAAGAAGTCATCGCCAACATTTTAGAACCGCAAACGACCTGACCATTAACCTAAAATACTATGACTGATAAATTTCCTCCAAGAAAAAACACTGGTCTTGGAAAAGGCCTTAGCGCATTAATTCCGGGAGCCAATCTTACTTCTCAAGGTACCCTCAAACATTCTGAGACCTCCGTCAATACCATTCCGATCCATGCGATCAGGCCAAATCCGTTTCAACCGCGAAAAGAATTTGATCAGCAGGCGCTGGAGGAATTAAAACAATCGCTGCTACAAAACGGGTTGATCCAGCCGATAACGGTTCGTAAAACGAATACCGGCTACGAATTGATTGCCGGCGAACGCCGTTTCCGTGCTGCAAAAATGGCTAACCTGGATTCATTACCGGCATATGTTCGCGAATCGGTAACGGACGAGGAAATGCTAGAGCTTGCAATAATCGAGAATGTCCAGCGGGAAAAGCTCAATCCGATTGAATTAGCGGAAGGGTACCAGCAACTTATTGACACCTGCCGTCTGACTCAGGACGAAGTAGCGCAGAAAATCGGGAAAGACCGTTCGACCATTACCAATATCCTTCGATTATTGAAATTGCCTTCTGAAATTCAAGATAGCTTACGTAATGAAGAAATTACAATAGGCCACGGTCGTGCGTTAGTGTCGTTGCCGTCAAGCGCGCATCAATTGAAAGCATGGAAAACAGTGGTTGATGGATTTTTATCCGTGCGCAAAACCGAAGAGTTGGTCAAAAAAATGCTCGACGATCTTGACGGCAAACATGAGAAAAAAGCGTCGAAATTCCAGATCGAAGAAGTCGCCGAACGTAATCCACATGTGGATGCCGTCGAAAATCGATTGCGATTGAAATTCGGTACGAAAGTTCGTTTAAAACCGAAAGCACAAGGCGGCGGAGGAATGTTGGAAATTGAATATTATTCCAATGACGATCTGGAGAGGCTTTTAGAAATGATTGATACGATGAAAGTTGTTTGAGTTTGTAATAGTTCCTTCTTATCGATCCCACACTTCTTCTACAAGCGCTTTACTGCGCAGCAATCTCGTAGCTTCATCAATATCTACACTGGTTACTCGGTCTTTCTCAAGCGGCTGCACCTTACTGCGAAGGAGTTCGTATGCTCGTTTGGTACGGGAACCCAGTTCAATCGGTTTTCGAAAATCGGCGGCTTGCGTTGCGCACAGCCATTCAATAGACAAAATTGTTTCGACGTTTTCAATGACTTGCAAACATTTGCGGGCGCCGATCGTGCCCATGCTGACGTGATCTTCTTTGTTGGCCGATGTCGGAATCGAATCCACGCTGGCCGGATGGCATAACGTTTTATTTTCCGAAACAAGCGCCGCGGCCGCGTATTGCGCAATCATATAGCCCGAATTCAGCCCGCCGTCTTTGGCTAAAAATGCAGGTAAGCCGTCGCTCAAATGGGCATCCATCATCCACGCCGTCCGGCGCTCAGAAATATTGCCGATTTCACTCATGGCTATGGCAAGAAAATCCATAACCAACGCCACAGGCTGTCCGTGAAAATTCCCACCGGACAATACATCGCCGTTTTCAATGAAAATCAATGGATTATCCGATGCGGCGTTGATTTCGCGTTCGACGATTTGTTGTGTGTGGCGGACAGCGTCACGGCTCGCTCCGTGAACTTGCGGCATGCAGCGGATGCTGTAAGCGTCTTGAATTTTTTTACAATCAACATGTGATTGAACCATCGGGCTTCCGTGCAATAACGTGCGTAAATTTTCAGCCGATGTCATTTGACCGTCCTGGTTGCGGGCTTTATGAATACGTTCGTCAAAGGCCGTATCCGTACATAATAGAACCTCGGTAGACATGGCTCCCAGAATGTCGGCACATTCAAGGATATTCAGCGCTCGAATAAGATTGATTGATCCCACCGCTGTCATGGCTTGCGTGCCATTGAGCACGGCGAGGCCTTCTTTGGATTTTAATCGAATAGGATGAAGTCCGGCCTGTGCCAGCGCATCGCCGCCGCTCATGAGCTCGCCTTCAAATTTAGCTTCACCTTCACCCATCATGACTAATGCAAGATGCGCCAACGGCGCCAGGTCGCCGCTTGAACCGACCGAACCTTTTTCCGGAATAACCGGAAGCACATTGTGATTGAACATGTCAATGAGTAATTGAACGACTTCGAGCCTTACGCCGGAATAGCCTTTTGCCAGACCGTTTGCTTTCAAAAGAAGCATGGCCCTGACGATATCATCGCTAAAAGGCCGGCCAACTCCGGAAGCATGACTGCGAACTAAATTAGTTTGTAATTGATCGATATGATCGGGGCTGATTCGTACGTCACTGAATTTTCCGAAACCAGTATTGACGCCATATACGGTCTTGCCGGAGTGAATAATATGCTCTATGATCTCGCGCGATTGTCCGATCAAAGCCATAGCGTGATCAGAAAGTTTGACTGACACATGTTCGCGTAAAATATGATCGATGATTTCCAAATCAAGATTGCTGCCGTTAATTTCAATGCTGTTCATACGCCGCTCGGTTTAGGTGAATCAAATTCGTTAAAGTAAATTAGTGTCCCAGCCGTAACGCAAACGGGAATCAAAAAAAGATTAAGGATTGGAATCAAACCGAATAAAAAACACATCGATCCAAAACCAAGCATCAGGGATTTTCGCGATGCCAAAATTTGAACCTTAAGCCGGAATGATACTATTTTTCTCTCCATCGCATAATCCATGAATGTAAAGCTCAATCCCCATGCAGTGAATACGAGCATCAGGATGAAATAAAGCGCCTGGCCGATTACCGGGATAAAGTTTAGAATAAATATCGGAATAAAAATACAAATAAAAAGAAGAAGCCGCTTGCATTCGGTCATAACCGCTCTATAGGCATCCCGAATAATGAGTTTGAAATTAAAAGATTGGTCTGTCTTATTGTTAAATTGCAGTTCTTCGATCCTTTCCGAAAGCACCGAATTGAACGGCGAAGCGATCATGTTGCCGATGACCGTAAAAACGTAAAACGTCACAATGAGAAAAGACGCAACGAGCAGAGTCGCTAACAGGTAATATAGAATCGCAAAATACCATGCGTCGTTTTTGGGGACGATCTGCAATAGTGAGTCGATATTACTTATGAAAAAAATCAATCCGGCTAAAAATAATAAAACATTAATTATAAACGGAATGATAATGAATTTTCCAAGGTTTGGATGATGCGCAATAAACCGGATTGCCGAAAAAGGGTAGTGGATGCCTTTAAGAAAATCTTTTACCATAAAAATGTAAAAAAAAGCGACGGAACCTAAATTCCGTCGCTTATAGTGGTATAAGATTACATTAACTTAATTTGGCTAATTCGTCAAAAAATACTGCTGTGCTTTTGATCCCGCGATGGAAATTAGCTAATTTGAAATGTTCATTGGGAGAGTGGATAGCGTCTGAATCAAGTCCGAAGCCCATCAATATGGATTTCAATCCCAATAATTTTTCAAACGCAGCCACTACAGGTATAGAACCACCTTCACGAGCGAAGAGCGGCTTTTTCTTGAATACTTTTTCCAAAGCGTTTGCTGCGGCCGTAATCTCTTTGGTTGTAATGTCCGTAATAGCCGGGTAAGCTCCGTGCAAAGTCGTTACTTTGATTTGCATGGTTTTCGGGCATAGTTTTTTGACGTGTTTTTCAAACAGTTTGGCGATTGCTTCAGGTGTCTGGTTCGGAACAAGTCTCATACTGATTTTTGCGCCGGCTTTAGAAGGTAGTACGGTTTTGGCTCCTTCTCCCTGATAACCGCCCCAGATACCGTTACAATCAAGTGTCGGACGGCCGCTCACTTGCTCGAGAATCGAGTAGCCTTTTTCTCCAAATGTTTCTTTAATGCCTAATTCCGCGAGATATTCTTTTCGTTTGAAAGGCAGGCGTTTATAAGCGTCTTTTTCTTTTTTGGTAAGCGGGCGAACTTTGTCGTAGAATCCAGGGATCGCAATTTTCCCGTTTTTGTCTTTTAATTTAGCAATAAGATTAGCCAACTCATTGACTGGATTGGCAACGGCGCCTCCGTAAACGCCGGAATGCAAGTCGCGATTGGGGCCGGTCATTTCAATTTCCATATAGCAGAGGCCGCGAAGACCGTAAGCAATGGACGGCATTTCGTCGGCAAAAAAAGATGTGTCGGAAATTAATACGATGTCAGCCTTCAGCATTTCCGTATGCGCCGCAATAAATTTATCGAGATTATTACTGCCAACTTCTTCTTCGCCTTCGATGATGTACTTGATATTCACCGGTAATTTGCCGTTAATTTTCATGTGCGCTTCGACGCTTTTGAAATTCATGAAAACCTGACCTTTGTCGTCGGAAGAACCCCGTGCGTAGATGTACCCATCTTTGATCGTCGGATCAAATGGCCCGCTATGCCATAAATTCAACGGATCCACAGGCTGTACATCATAATGGCCGTAATATAAAACGGTCGGCATTCCCGGCGCTCCTAACCATTCGCCATACACAATCGGATGTCCGTCGGTCGGGAAAACCTGGACATTGTTTAAACCAATTTTCCGCATTTGATCGGAAACGTATTGGGCGCAACGTTCGACATCCTGTTTGTGTTTCGGATCAGCGCTGATACTGGGAATACGTAAAAAATCGGTTAATTCATTTACGTAAGCGTCTTTATTGGATTCAATGTAATCAAGTACCTTTTCCATGTGTAATCTCCTGAAATGCTGGTTGGGCGATTAAAATCGGTTATATGTAACTTTTTTTTCCAACAAATTCAAGGGAATACGTCGAGCTTTTCTTTGCATTTATTACGTAAATCGCATATATTAAACACGTTAAATCCTGTCCTGAATTTTCATTTAATCCAAATTGAGATGTCGATATGAAAACATGGCTTTTAGCTTTTCTTTTTGTTTGCCAATGGTCAGTAGCGCAGGAAAAAGATTGGGCGAAGAAAAATAAATCCGATAAGTTTCCTGATGCCAAATATCTTCAAGCAGTGGGAGCCGGATCAACAATCGATGAGGCCAAAAATCAGGCTTTTCTGAATATTGCCAAAATTATCGAAGTAAAAATTACCGGCGAACAAACGTATTCAAGTACAGAAAAAATTTCAGGTAAAAGCGGCGAATCAAGTTCGACCGTTGTTGAAGAATCTAAAGCTGCTGTGAATCTTGATTTGCAAGGCTTGCGAATCGAAGACACCGATTATAATAAAAAAAATAAAACGTACTATGCTTTAGCGGTTCTAGACCGGCAAGTAGCCGGCCAAGCTTTACGCGCCGAAATTACGGACAAAAATGCGCGTTACAAAAATTTTCTTGAACAAGGCAAAGTGCTTTTTAAGAACAAGAGTTATTACGAAGCGATCGAAAAAATGCAAATTTGCATTTCCGAATTAGAACGTATGGACCGTCAATTGAAGAAGCTTCGTATCATTCAGCCTGATGAAACGTTTGAAGCGGGAATAAGTAAAATCAGCGAGGAATCTGAAATTTCAGGCATCATTGATGCCATCGGAAAAGATGAAGCCAATAGCAATCTGGATATCACCGTTGCGTTGTTGGTATACAAATTATACCGTTCCTTCGGTGATCATGCGGCCAACACCAGCGTGGTATTTGGTAATTTCAATTATCAAAACACTAAAATGTCCAGTGCCTTCACGGCGTATCTGAAAGAAAAAATCGAAGTTGAGTTAGCCAAAATTGGTCAGGCTAAAGTCATTGGCAGTAAAAAAGTTTCGCAATACCTGCAATCTCACGGAATTCAATTTGACGGGACGGCGGAAGGATTGGCGTCTATTTCCGGCGCTGATGCTACCATCATTGGAAGTTATTGGGAACTCGATGACAAAATTGAAATACGGACACAGATCGTAACTCGGGTGACAGGCGAAAACATTGGCAGCGCTAATCTGACATTTCCTGAAAAATCTATTCCAAAATCGATCAGCTATCGTCCCGAGAATTTCTCTCAAATCCAAAGCGATTTGGAATTACTCAAAGATGACAAACGAAATTCTAATCTCAAACTGGTGATTTGGACAGATCGGGGAGACGGCGGCGTTTATAAAGAGAATGAAAAACTGTTGATTTATCTCAAATCCAACCAGGATTGCTATGTCAAAGTTATTTATCACGATGCCGGTGGAAATAATATCCAGATATTTCCCAATACTCTTTCGGACAAATCTTTTAAAATGCGTGCGGATAATGTATACACATTGGGAGGATCGGATACACCGTTTGAATTTACAGTCGCTGAACCGTTTGGAACTGAGTTGATCAAAGCTTTTGCAAGCACCGAACCATTTCCGGAGTTGGACAAACAATCCGTTCAGCAAATCGGAAATGGAATGTATCTTTTGAAAAAAGATACAAAATCGCTGGTTGAAAATTTTAAGGCCGTTGCGATGGGTAAAAAAGATACCGGTTATGCCGAAGCCAGTGTGTCGTTAACAACCGTAAAAAGCCTGAAATAGTCTGGTTCGACTTTTATTCTTCCATCAAATCTCAATGAAATCACACAAATCGATTCTGTGGAGCGTAGGATTGTTGTGGAGTATCGTTATAAACGGTTACTCGCAGCAATTGTATTTTAAATATTATTCGCTCAACGATGGATTTCCGCACGCCCAGGTGTGGGATATTCATCAAGATCGTCATGGCTTCATGTGGTTTGCCACAGGCGGAGGATTAATCAAATATGATGGCGTCAAATTCCGGACATTTACTAAAGATGACGGATTGGTCGGCAATGTAGTTCGCAGTATTTTTCAAGATGATGATGATAAATTGTGGATCACATGCGACGAAGGCGTTTCCATTTTTGACGGACAAACTTTTGAAAATTATACTTCGGATGACGGTCTAGGAAACGGATTCGTTTGGGAAACGGTCAAAGACCGACTGGGAAATTATTGGTTTCCTACTAATCACGGAGGCGTTAGCCGATTTAATGGAAAACAATTTACAAATTTTTCCAGGGAAAAAGGTCTGATCAGTAACGATTTTCGTGCAGGTTTTATCGATAGCCGTGGCGACCTTTGGTTTGGCGGGCGTGGCGGCGTAGCATGGCTGAAATTTCAACAAACAAAGTATGATTCTGTTTTTAAAAGTTTAATTATTCAAGACGACGTCAATAGAATAACCGAAGACTGGATGGGACGGATTATATTTTGTACTAAAAATGGTGTTCAGCTTTTTGACGTTCAACGTTTTTTGAAGAGCCAAAGCCAAGACTATCATGCTTTTATTACAAAGCTGACGGTGGAGGATGGACTTGTTCATCCGGATGTTTCAGCCGCAACGGTTACGCGCGATTCTTCGATATGGATCGCCACGGATCATGGACTCAGTAAGTATCGGCGCGGACACTTTCACAGTTATTTTATGGATGAAAATTATTCATCCAACAGCCTCCATGCTGTTATCGAAGATCGCGAAGGAACTATTTGGGTCGGCACAAACGGCGGTGGATGTTTTAAAATTCCCTATCAAAACATTTTTAATTTTACCATTAAAGATGGCCTGTCTTCTAATGTTGTCAATGCTGTGACAGGGGATGACGAAGATATGATCTATATAGGCAGCGATAATGGATTAGACGTATATGACCATGCACAAATCCGTCCCATCTCCAAAAACTGGTTACCTGCAGGAGACGCCGTATGGTCACTCAAATTTGATCGAAAAAAAGTTTTATGGGTGGGTTCCGAACATCATCTTTTTGAATATAAGAATGGTAACGTCCGTAATCGAAATGATATTTATTCGATTACGCAATCTACAATTATTGATATCGAAGAAAGCGATAATGGATGGATGTGGTTTGGTACGCTCAATGGATTGATGGTGAATGATGGAAAAAAAACGGCTTTGTATTCCAAAGAAAAAGGCTTACCAGGTAATCAGGTATGGTCTGTTTTTAAAGATCATCATCATCGAATATGGTTGGGCGTTTCCGGCGGTTTAGTCTTAGTTCAGAATTATTCGAATTTGGATTCATTGAGATTTCAGATTTGGACAAAAGAAAATGGATTGATCGATAACACGGTCAATGTTATTTGCGAGGATAAAAATGGCAATTTATGGATTGGGAGTGACTTAGGAATTTCTCATTTTGATGAAAAAGAGTTCACTAATTACAGTGCAAAAAATCTAGGATTAGGTGACAATATCGTTCCGGTCATCGAATATGATAAGCAAAATGATCGTATGTGGTTTGGCAGTAAAGGTTTTGGCTGGTTTAACTATAACGATAATCCGCAGTTGATTAAACTTCTGAGCAAGACCAGCGGCATGCTCGGTGACGAAGCGACGACTAACAACAGCCTGTATTTGGATCAAAAAGAGCGAGTCTGGATCGGCAGTTTTAGCGGATTAACCCGATTTCAGGATTTACACGAAAAAGCTGCTATTGCTCCGCCTGTTTATATAAAAAAAATTGCAATGTCTGATTCGGTCATTTATTTTAATTTTCTTTCTAATGTGCAACAGCAACTACATTTTTCTCCTACAGGCAATTCAATTGAATTTGAATTTGTTGCTCTATCCTATTTAGACGAAAAAGAAAATCAATACCAATATAAATTAGAAGGTTTTGAAGAAAATTGGTCAGACTTTACAAAGAAAAACGAAATTCGATATACGAATCTGAGTCCGGGAGATTATACGTTTGTCGTCCGTGCACAAAATAGCGAGAAAGTTTTTAGCGCTTTACCTGCAGCCGTATCTTTCAGTATTCCTGCACCATGGTGGATTAATCCCTGGCTTATCACCATTACAATTTTAGTGATTTCAGGCGTTACGTATGGAAGTTATCGATTTCGGGTCAACCAGAAGTTGCAAAGAATGAGACGAAGAAACCGTGAACTGGAAATGAAAGTGCAGGAGCGGACGTCTGAAATTCTAAAACAAAAGGAAGAGCTACAAAAGATACTGGATCAGCTTCAAAAAACTCAGACTCAACTTGTGCAATCGGAAAAAATGGCCGCATTGGGACAATTAGTAGCAGGAGTTGCGCATGAAATCAATAATCCTACTTCTATTCTTGCCGGTAATGTCATGTATGTGGATGATTATGTCCGAACACTGCGGACGTTGATTGCTCAATATGAATCACAGTCTAATGGACAATTATTTACTGAAATCGAATCGTACAAAAAATCGGTTGACTACGAATTCATAAAATCTGATTTGGACGTACTCATTGGAAGTATGAAAAATGCTACGGAACGTATTCGTAATATTGTGCTGGATCTTAGAAATTTTTCACGTTTGGATGAAGTTGAATTGAATGAAGTCGACATCCACGATTGTATTGATACAACCGTTAAGCTTTTTATGAACCAGTACAAACATATTCTGGAGATTAACAAACATTATCATGCGACCAATAACATTTTTTGTTATGTTAATCAGATCAATCAAGTTCTTTTGAACTTATTAGTCAATGCTGCGCAAGCGATTGAAAAAAAATATTTAAATCATTCATCGAGCACGATCGTTGGCGAAATCAATATTACAACCGAAAATGAAAATGATGGTGGAGTAATCGTAAAAATTCGAGACAATGGGTGCGGAATTCCAGAGTTTATTCGTTCGAAAGTGTTTGATCCTTTTTTTACTACCAAACCAATTGGCCAAGGCACAGGTTTAGGTTTATCAATAAGTTATGGGATAATTGAGAAACATAAAGGTAGGATAACTTTTGACAGCACAATCAATGAATGGACTGAATTTTCATTTACACTCCCATGCAAACCCCACGAAATACCTTCATAAGTGACGTGTGTCACAGCAGGGCTGGGCAATTCAATCTATATTTATTGCGCAAGGTAGGGTTAAGTGGGAGAGAGTTCCTTAAAGTATTTTCAGAGAAATAGTAACTCTATTTCTTCCATTAATTTTGGTTTATGAAAATGCTACTCTCTCTCATTATTTTTTCCCTTAGTCAAATTACTTGATCCTCACAACTTCTCCTCTTATATTCCCCAACAATTTTTAGTAATTAAACAAAAAAGGGACCAGCTATGGCAATTATGGCTGAATCAGTTTTGGCTAATCAGCTTAACGAAGAACTCAAAAAATCGATGAAGAGTGGAGATAAGGAAAGATTAGATGCCATTAGAATGTTAAAATCCAGTTTGCAAAAATTGATTATCGATAAAGGGGCGGATTTTAAAGCGGAAGATGAGATGTCATTTTTATTGGCTGAATCAAAACGCAGGAAGGAAGCGATCGAATTATATCAGAAAGGCGGTCGTGAGGATCTGGCTAAAAAAGAAATTTATGAACTCAGTATTATAACTGACTATCTGCCAAAACAGCTCGACGACGCCGAACTGTCCAAAATAGTGGATGAATCGATCAAAGAGACCGGCGCTTCGTCACCCAAAGATATGGGTAAAGTCATGGGAATCGTCATGAATAAGGTCAAAGGGCAAGCCGACGGTAAAAAAGTTCAGGAATTAGTGAAAAAGAAATTAAACGGATGATTGTCGTTGAGAATCCATATAATGCCGCAGGATTACAACGGCTGCTAAAGTGTCTATTTTTTCTTTGCCGCGACGTTTCTTTTTTGGTTCTGATTCTAACAGCATTTTTTTTGCCGTAACGGATGAAAATCGTTCATCACAATAATCTACAAGAATGTCCGTTTCTTTTTTAAGCACATCGGCAAATGATTTAATCTTCATTGCTTTTGCGCTCAGATGCCCTTGAGTATCGTAAGGTAATCCCAATACAATTTGAACTACGTCTTGCTCTCGGATAATTACCGTTAATTGTTTTATGGCATCATTTTCATTTTTTACGATGAGAGTAGTTAAGCCTGCGGCAATGACACGCATCGGATCGCTTAATGCCAGCCCTATGCGGGTTTCTCCGTAATCGATTGCCAATATTCTGCCTTTGACCATAAACAATAAAACCATCTTGAAAGTTCTCAAGATGGTTTCTTAATTTTTTTTATTATCTAATCTTTTAATTACCTGCGTTTTCTCCAGGTTTCAGCGGTTGTTTGAGTACTTCTTTGAGTAATTTGCCCGGTTTAAAATGTGTTTTTCGTCTCGGAGGAACATAAATGATCTCACCGGTTTTGGGGTTACGCGCTTTAGGCTTAGCTTTGGTCGTCTTAACCTCAAACACACCAAAATCACGGATTTCGATACGGACATCCGGATCGGCCTCGGAGAGAATTTCTCGTATTGATTCGAAAACAATGTCTACCAAATGCTCAACATTATGAACTTTCTCGTTCATCTTATCAGCAACACGCTTGGAAACATCTTTCTTAGTCATTGTTTTCATTGAAGAAATCTCCTCTAAAACCCATAATCTCGTTTCAACTACGTAGGCCTATAATAAAGAATTCATTTCTCATTGTCAAGTAAAACTTAAAGTTAGCTCAAATACTGTTCATGGCTCTAAAATTTTACATCCAATTTTTTTTGCTTTGTCAATTATTGTAAATTCATTATGCTTTTTTACAAATTCAGTTTTTACATAGCCTAATCCAATAAACTTTTTGTGTTTAATTGAAAAAACGGAACTTGTGATCATACCAACTTCTTTTTCATCCGATAAAATATTGTTTTCAAAAGAAACCTGGTCATCAAATTCAAACAAGTACAATTGACGCTGGATTTTATTGGAACTGTCAAGGCGTGCGATAACTTCTTGACCAATATAACATCCTTTGGTGAAACTTATTGCTTCAAGCAATCCTGCTTCAAGTGGGTTAAATTTTTCTGATAGTTCGTAATGAAACAGAGGGATCTTTTGTTCGATACGATGGGTATTGAACGCATCCCATCCACATGACTTTGCGCCGGCTAAGTTTAGTTGATCCCAGAGTTGCTGACTAATTATTTGTGGCACTAGAATTGTAAAACAAGGAATTTTTAAGAGATTAGATGAAGAAACGATCAAAGAGTTTTGCTCAAAAGTTATTTTTTCAAATTTTCCTGGCCGAGGAGTTATTTCAAATAATTTATTTATTAATGTTACCGATAAGTTTCCTGCTATTTCGAATTGGTCCCAATCTGCAGTAACGATCTCCATTTTAACATCATCACGGATGATGTAACGATCAAGCCACTGAAAGATTTTTTTATCGTTTTGTGGGGCACATATCATCCAAATGGAATCGGAATCCTTATATAATCTTACAAGATCGATAATCCTACCTTTTTCGTTGACCAATACGGTCGCACGGACCTCGCCATCGAACATTGATTTGACGTCGTTAGTGGAGAGACGATTGAGAAAATCCAATACGTCCTTTCCTTTAAATCGAATTCGTCCACACAAAGAAAAATTAATCACGCCTGTACTGCTAAGCGCATGATATTCTGATTCGACGCTTTCGTAGTAAGACGGCCATTCGACATCTAACGGTTCGAGCCTTCTAAAAAAGGCCCCAATTGATCGATGAAATTCGGGATTCATATATGAAAAATTTCCAAGAAGTGAATCGGTAACTACCCGAAAGATACAAAAACGATCTTTTTTTGAAAAGGAATTTGTTAAAACTACCTAAAAGGCCAGTTGCAGGCAGTCGAATTTTACATTAACCTTTTAAAAAGTAATTTTAAAAATTGAAAAAAGAGTCTGAACATGGAAAAGTCGGTAATTGTCATGGGATTAATTTTGCTAATATGTTATACAATCATGTCGGTAGCCTTGTGGATTCGCATAATGTCAAAAAAAGAATAACTTCTGTTTTAAATGCTTTATCGCACATTCCTCATCCTTCCTATTATCCTTCACTAAAATAGTTTTGTAATTCAATTCATAATTTCCTAACTTTTCAAGCCTTTAATAATTCATTAATTACAAGGAAAGTCTTAATGCCTAAAGTTAATGCTGCAGTACGTTCGAAACCAACAAAATCGAGTACGTTTTCGCTTAATTCGTTACAAAAGGACGTATTATCAATAATTCTTTTGTATCTCTTAACGATGATTATGTTCAGTGATTATGTACTACAAGGAAAAGTATTTTCAGCCGGTGGGGATGTTTCGACGGGAACCAGCATTAGTAAAGCGGCAAAAGAATTAACTGAAAAAGAAGGAGCCATGCCGTTGTGGTTTCCATACATGTTCTCAGGAATGCCGAGTTTTGCCAGCGGCATGTATGGTGATCAAAGCGATATTCCAGTTGTGAAGTATGAGCGATTTTTGAGTCCGATATATTATATCAATGTTGCTGCAAACTTTGTTTTTTTTAATCGGGATAATTCATGGGAGATCGCCACGTTCTTTTTTGCCGGACTTTTCATGTTTTTATTAGCAAGACAACTAGGCTTTGGGTATATGATTTCATTATCGGCTGCTATCGGATACATGTTCTGTAACTTTTTTGTTGCGTCGATGGCCGCCGGGCATGGTGGAAAAGTAAAAACGACGGCTTATATACCTTTAGTTGTTTGGAGCGTGGTACGTTTTTTCAACGATCGATCATTACTCAATTGGACGATCTTGGGTTATGTGATGGGAATATTCTTTCTTGATCCCGGACACACTCAAATTCTGTATTATGGTTTCATGACAGTAGGGATCTATTTTATTTATTATGCAATTGAACATTTTAAAACTGACCGCGTTGGAATTCTAAAAAACGGTACAGGACTCGCCAGTGCAATGGTAGTTGGTTTATGTTTCGGCGCGCTAAGTTATTTTTCGCAATATGTCTATTCTGATGTAACTATGCGCAGCATAGCGCCGGCATTTGCAGAATCGGCGGAAGTAGCCGCCGGCAGTGGAATGACTTTTGAATATATTACGAATTGGTCGTTTCATCCTCTTGAGTCAATCACATTTTTTGTTCCGACGTTTTTCGGATTGGAAAGTCCGTTATACTGGGGATGGATGACGTTTACTTCGTCGGCATTCTATTTCGGTTTATTGCCTATGCTGGCAGCTATTATCGCTGTGGTGTATCGCCGTAACATGGTCACCAAATGGCTGATGACGGTAGCTATTATCTCGCTTCTGATTTCTTTTGGCCGTTATTTTGAGCCGTTTTTTAAGCTGGTTCTTACGATACTTCCTTTTTTTGATAAGTTCCGTGTTCCATCCATGATCTTGTCGATCTTTATTTTTGCTGTAACGTTAATGTCCTGTTATGGCTTGGATTTTATTTTCAATCCGACTGAAGAAGAAAAGAAAAAAAGGAATGATCTTGCTAAGGCGTTTTTATATTTATTAATCGGTGCAGTTGTTGTTTTGATCGTGAGCTTGTTATTTAAGAAAATTTTTATGGACATGTTTTCCTTACTGGCCGATGATGACGTTAAACGTTACAACGCCCAGCAGATTGCGCAATTGAAACAATTACGTTTCGATTTACTGAGCAGCGGATTTTTTAAATTTGCAGCATTTGCATCAGTAATTACTGGGATTATTTATTTATATTTACGTCAAAAAATCAGTGCAGGAGCTGCGCTAGCTGTTTTGCTGGTTTCATTATACATCGATGTTTTAATTTTAAATAAAAAAATATTAAGACCACAGAACAAGGCATCGCTCACGGCAGAGTTTCAAGAAACATCAGCCATTAAATTTTTAAAAGCCGATACAGCTCGATTCCGTATTTTTTCTTTAAATGAACATGCTCAATCGGGTTCACCCGTCTGGAATTATTTTGGAATTCAAAGTATCGGAGGCTATAGTCCCGCCAAGATGCGGATTTATCAGGATATTATTGATTTTGCGTTATACAAAGGCAGTGACTCACAATTTCCGATTAATTTCAATGTTGCCAAAATGCTGAACGTCAAATACTTTATTGCAAATGGACAACTGCCCCAAGATAAAGGATTCAAATTAGTCCACATGGACCAACAAAGTAAGAATCTTGTCTATGAATATACCGGGTTTTTACCACGTGCTTTTTTTGTGAATAATGCCATTGTCACATCAAACAAACAGCAAATATTCGATTATCTGAATTCACCGGGATTTGATCCGGCTGTTTCGGCTATCGTTGAGAAGAAAATGGAAACTGAAATACAATCACCGGATTCGACGCGCATTAGCTTTACCGGCTTTCAAAGTGATTATATTTCAATGAATATTTATACGGACAAACCATCCATGATGGTGCTCAGTGAAATTTATTATCCTCACGGCTGGAAAGCGTTGATTGATGGACGTGATGTTGAAATTTATAAAACAGATTATATTTTACGATCGGTCGTTGTTCCGGCCGGCGAACACAAAGTTGAATTTAGATTTGAACCCAAAGAATTCAATCTTGGAATCTGGGTCAGTGCTCTGTCTTTTTATAGCGTTACGGGCTTGATGATAGTTTTGGCAATAGTTCAATTTGTACGATCACGTAACCAAGAAAAAGACCCTGTATGATTTGGACTAAACCCAAAAAGTTTTTTTTCGGCAGTATTATTTTTCTGCTAATATTGAGCGGCGCATTATATTGGGCAGGCGTTTTCATTATCAAAAAATCGTTACCCCAAATTGACGGCGACCATGTGGCTGAAGGATTGGTTGCCACCGTGGAAGTGTACCGTGATCAATATGGTATGCCGCATATTATGGCGGATAACGAACATGATCTGATGTTTTCGGCCGGTTATGTACAGGCGCAGGATCGTTTGTGGCAGATGGATTTACTGAGGCGCGTTGCGGCCGGGCGATTGTCCGAGATCCTAGGGACCAAAACACTCGAAGCCGATAAGTTTCTACGTACGATCGGCCTGATGCGTACGGCAAAAATGATTGCTGACAGTCTTGATTCCGAAACCCGGACTTTATTGCAGGCATATTCGGATGGAGTTAATCTGTATTTGCGTGAGCACTTCAATAATTATCCCATCGAATTTACATTGTTGGGTTACGAGCCGTATCCGTGGGAAATTGAGCACACGGTTGCAATGGCGCGTGTCATGGCATGGCAATTAAATATGGGGTGGTACGTGGACGTGATGTACGCACAAATTGCCGATTCTGTAGGTAATCAAAAAATGTTCGAAATTTTACCGCGTTTCCCGGATGATGCGCCAACAATAGTAGGCGATAAGCCTGCATTGAGCCACATAAAATTAGATTTTGAACTTCCGAAGGAAAATAGTTACTCCCAAAATACTTTTGATATTCGACTATCAAAATCATTAATGTCAATGTTAACGCGATGGATGCAAATCAATGAGGACGTTAAAACGATTGCCGGTTTTGACGGTTCGGCCATCGGTAGCAATAATTGGGTTGTTGATGGCCGTAAAAGTACGACCGGTAAACCCATTTTAGCTAATGATCCACACCTTGCGCATAGTGCTCCTTCTACATGGTATGAAATGCATTTATCCGGTGGCCGATTCGATGTCACAGGCTTTACTTTTCCTGGTGTTCCGATGATTGTTCTGGGCAATAATCGGAATATCGCATGGGGATTTACCAACGTTATGACCGATGACGCCGATTTTTATGTTGAAACGATTCGCGATGGCCGGTTTCTTTTGAATGGTAAATGGAATGATTTGACTACGATTTACGAAGAAATTAAGGTGAAGGATTCAGCCGCGGTCTTGTTGCCCGTTTCATTTACAAGTCATGGCCCGGTTATTTCAGATTTTACAAAAAAAGAATTGAGAGATGAACAAGCTATTGCAATGCGATGGCTTGGGCATTATTATAGCAATGAAGTGAAAGCTATTTATAAACTGAATTTAGCGCGCGATTGGCAGGAATTTCGTGAAGCGACGCGGTATTTTAAAGTTCCTGGGCAGAATGTTGTTTACGCCGATAATGACGGCAATATTGGCTATCAGTGTATGTCCGGTATTCCCATTCGTCGAAGCGGTAATGGTATAGCACTTCTGGATGGCACGACCAGTTTAAACGATTGGCAAGGTATCGTGCCCTTTGAGCAACTGCCATATACTTTTAATCCTTCAGATCATTACGTGGCTTCAGCCAACAATAAAACAGCAGGTAATTGGTTCCCGTATTTTATTTCAAACTATTGGGAACATCCATCGAGGGTAAAACGAATTCATCAATTTCTAAAGTCTAAAGAAAAAATCAGTGTAGAAGATTGTAAAATATTGCAACAAGATTTTTATTCGTTTCATGCAGCCGAAGTGGCCCCTTTTTTATTAAAAGTATTATCGTCTGACTCCTTGTTTACGTCTGACGAAGATAAGTCAGGCTATCAGAAGCTTTATCATGAAGCTTATTTATTCGTTCAACATTGGGATTATGTGATGGCACCCGATAGCCGTGGTGCAGCTATTTTCAATGTTTTTTTTCAGAAATTGCTTAAAAATACTTTTGAAGATGAGATGGGGTCTGATTTATTCAAGTCCTTTATTACTTTATCCAATATTCCTACACGGATTACTACACAATTATTATCCAATAATACTTCGCCTTGGTGGGATGATCAAAAAACATTGGAGAAAGAAACTCGCGATGCAATTATTAAGAAGAGTTTTGTGGAAAGTATTGAATGGCTTAAATCTAAAATTCATGAAGAACCGGCGGGGTGGAAATGGGGAACTTTACACACGGTAACATTTGAACATTTGATTGGTAAACAAAAGCCGTTCGATCGTTTATTTAACGTAGGACCATTTTCGGTCGGTGGCAATACTACGACCGTGAATAATACGGAATATCATTACAACGATGAGCGGTTTAATGTGCTTATTGGAGCGTCTATGCGACGAATTGTCGATTTTAGTGACCGTTTGCATCCGATGACCATTCTGACAGTGGGACAGAGTGGACAGCCTTATAGCGACTTTTATCAGGATCAAACCCCTATGTGGCTGGATGGCCTGTACAAAACTGTATCAATGAACCAAACTGAAATTGAAAAGTACCCACACAAACTCATTTTAAAACCTAAAACTGAGGACTAGCATGTACCGTATTGGTCAAGGTTATGATGTGCATCGGTTGGTTGAGGGAAGAAAGATGATTCTTGGCGGTGTAGAAATTCCTTTTGAAAAAGGATTATTAGGACATTCGGATGCAGATGTGTTGCTTCACGCTATTTGTGATGCAATGCTTGGCGCATTAGCGCTCGGTGACATTGGCAAACATTTTCCCGATACGAATGAGAGCTTTAAAGGCATTTCAAGCATGATTCTGCTGGAAAAAACTAACGAACTCATTGTCTCTAAAAAGTACGCCGTAATCAATATCGATTCAACCATTGTTTTGCAAAAACCAAAAATTGCTCCGTACATTAAGAATATGACTGAAAATATTTCAAGAGTTTTAAAGATTGAAACCGATGCCGTTTCTATCAAAGCAACAACATCTGAAGGGATGGGGTTTACGGGTACCGGAGAGGGAATAACAGCGTATGCGATTGTTTTATTGCAGAAGGGCTAATCTAAGCGTGTGTTTTTTGCAATGACGACAATTCCAGAAGGTGTGACAAAAAATTTCTTTTTATCCTCTTCCAAATTATAGCCGATTTCATAATTTTCAGGAATAATGACATTTTTATCAATGATGGCGCGACGAACTTTTGCGTGCCGGCCAATGCTGACGTTGCTGAATAAAATTGATTCTTCGACGTATGAGTAACTGTGAATTCGTACATTGGGAGACAAAAGTGACCGTACAACTTTCCCACCTGAAATAATACACCCTCCTGAAACGAGAGAGTCCAATGCAACGCCAACCCGGTTATTTTCCGTTGTTTCATTAAATACCATCTTTCCGGGAGGATGTTGTCCCTGATGCGTACGGATCGGCCAGTCGGCATCATAAAGATTAAATTCCGGCGTTACTGAGACAAGATCCATACTGCAAGCATAATAGCTGTCCAATGTTCCTATGTCTCGCCAATAGGGCCTTCCGGCTTTATTTTCATCTTCAAAATTATATGCCATAACCTTGTGACTATTCAACATCGAAGGAATTACATTTTTCCCGAAATCATGATGCGAGTTTTTTTTCTTGGCATCATCGACCAAAACTCTGGCAAGTGCCGACGCACTGAAAATATAAATTCCCATATTGACGTAACAGGTATCTTGTTTATGCGGCAAAGGCTTGGGCTCTTTGGGCTTTTCCTGAAATTCAATAATGCGATTACTTTCGTCAACGACCATCACGCCAAATTGATGAGCCTGCTCTATTTCAATCTCGATTCCGGATACGGTCAGGTCGGCTTTTTGTGAAATATGATACTGCAGCATTTTCAGATAATCCATTTTGTAAATGTGATCGCCTGAAAGTATAATAATATACTCTGGATTTTCGTCTTGTAAGATATGCAGGTTTTGAAAAATTGCATCGGCGGTTCCTTGATACCAGTGATTGGATGTGCGAAATTGAGGTGGAATAGAATAGATGAATTCACCCAATTCGCCATTTAAGAAGCTCCAGCCTTCACGAATATGCGTATCGAGAGATTGGGATTTATATTGTGTAATGAGATAAAGTTTTCGAAATCCTGAGTTAATGACGTTGGACAGAGTGAAATCGATAATGCGGTATTTACCGCCAAATGGAACGGCGGGCTTAGAACGATCTTTAGTCAGAGGATAAAGTCGTTCGCCCTGACCTCCAGCCAAGATAATCGTCAATGTTTTGCGAAACATGCTCGATGAGATCGGAGTCATACCTAGCTCCCGGTGATGAATTGGCAGTGGAATGATTATGTAATGTATATAAACTGTCTGACACAGGCAATAAAAAATCCCGACTTTAAGCCGGGATTTGACTTGACCTCCAGTGTTTCAAACGCCTCTATTCATTTGAAACACGTTACTTAGATAAATCTATTTGCCGAATACGAAAGATTGATTGATTGTAATAAGTCCTGCTTTACGCGTATATTTTGGAAATTGCCAAGTTTTGATTTTTCCGATAAGAGCCTGTGCGAAATCGCTATTTCCCGTCGTATTTTCAATAACGGTAACAGTGGTTACTTTACCTGTTGAATCGAATACAATACGGACGCCGACTTTGCCTTTTAAATTCGGATCATTTTTAAGAAAGCGTTGATAGGTAAGTTGTACGGCTGTTTCATAATTGGCGATCGCAAGACTAATATCAGACGCCGACACTGTTGCAATCGCATTTTTGCGCTCAATCGTTGAAGATGAGAACTTGACCAATTCATTCGATGTATTTTTAAATTCGACACGAGCCAAATTATTAGGGTCAGTCTTAAAGTTTGGATCGTCAATGACATTAGAAGTTGAAGTAAGCAGTTGAATGTTTCCATTAATTAACGACGACTTGATGGAGTTATCGTTGGAAACTGCAATGATCAAGTTATTGACGTCTTGTTGATTGGAATTATTGTTAGTAAGAAAACCAAATTTATTATTGCCGTCGGTTTCAAATTTTTTGAGGTAATTTTTCATTTGTTCGTCCAATCGCTGCATGCGTTCAGCGACTTTCTGTTTAATCATGTTTTGATAGGCTGTTTTACGATCTTGAACATCCAGCTTTTTGAGCTGTTCATGCGTTTTTACGTTGACATCGATTTTAGTTGTTTCAATGGTTTTGGTAACGTCTATCCTTTCCATATCTTCATAAGTTAATCCGATGATCTTCGGATTTTTTTTGATGTAGTGCATAATATCGACTGAAGCTTTTAACGGGATTGTCTGCGTGATTCGCTGAATAAGCAGCACAGAACACAGAATGAATGTGGCCGTCAAAATAGCAGCGTAACGCTTATCAATCGATTTCCAAATTCCTTTTTGGAATTCTTTGGGAAATGATAAGACCAAAGGATTGGTCAGTGATGCTGATGCAGTTAAGGATTTCATTTTTATCTCCTAAATTTGTTTTATCAAAAACCGTTTATATTAATCTCAATTTTCATACCAAAGTTTTGATATTATTATTTATTGATTTACATCAAAACCGTCCTAAACAACTAAAGTTAATAAAAAGTATTAACTTTATTAATACTTTATAATTGCTTTACATTGAATTAAGCGTGGTTGGCAGTTTTTTTAGTTGCTGTGAGAGTGTCGTCACCTGAAAACGACTGAAAATACAGGCTTTCGAGTAGAAATTAAGTGTTGACTCCCGACGGGCAAATCGTTACTTTTGTAAATGTTCTGGTTTTTTTTAATTTCCGAATTTAATCATGTATAGGAGAATATTTGAATGGGAAAGGTTTTCGATCGTGTTAATTCTCCCAAAGATCTAAAGCATTTGTCAACAGATGAGTTAGTGCGATTGTCCCAGGAATTACGTCAATATGTGATTGATGAGATTACGAGGATCGGCGGACATTTGGCGCCCAGTTTAGGTGTGGTGGAAATTTCAGTTGCTTTGCACTATGTGTTCGACGCTCCCAAAGATAAAATAATCTGGGATGTCGGTCATCAAGCTTATGTGCATAAATTACTCACCGGTCGCAAAGATCGTTTTCATACAATTCGCCAGACGGATGGGATGAGCGGTTTTTGTAAGATTCACGAAAGTGAGTACGATGCGTTTGGCGCTGGTCATGCCAGCACATCGATTTCAGCTGGTGTAGGTATGGCCGTAGCTCGCGATCATTTGAAACAAGATTATAAAGTTGTTAGTATCATCGGCGATGGTTCGCTGACCGGCGGAATGGCTTTTGAAGCAATGAATAATGCCGGTTCGTTGAAGACCGACATGATCGTTATTCTGAATGATAATATGATGTCGATTTCAACCAATGTTGGGGCGCTGTCGAATTATCTGACCGATTTGATTTCCATGCCGTTGTACAATAAGGTTAAAGACGAAATTTGGAACGGACTTGGAAAAATGCATGAGGTGGGGGACAAATTGCGCCGACATGTAGCTAAATTGGATGAAGGCATCAAAGCGATTTTAACTCCCGGCCATTTTTTTGAAAGTCTGGGATTTCGCTATTTTGGTCCCGTTGACGGTCATGATTTGCCACGCCTGATCAAACTGCTCAATGATGTCAAGCATCTTAAAGGACCGATCCTCGTTCATGCGTTGACCAAAAAAGGAAAAGGCATGCCTCTGGAAGAGCAGGACGTCGAAAAATACAAAGTGAATGCGAATAAATTTCATGCAGTTTCACCACCTAAAAAAGACGGCACAGAAGTTAAATCGGCTCCGGCATACACAGACGTTTTCGGAAAAATAGTCGTTAAATTATGCAAGCAGCATCCTAACCTCGTTGCGATTACGGCGGCGATGTCTGATGGAACGGGCTTGAAATATTTGGCTAAAGAAATGCCTGAACGTTTTTTTGACGTGGGTATCGCTGAACAGCATGCGGTTACCATGGCCGCAGGATTGGCTTTGTCAGGGTGTAAGCCGATTGCTGCAATTTATTCAACGTTTTTACAACGTGCTTTTGATCAGGTTGTTCATGATGTCGCGATTCAAAAAATTCCAGTGTTTTTCTGTATGGATCGCGGCGGATTGGTTGGCGCGGATGGACCGACGCATCATGGTGCATTGGATCTCTCATACTTGCGTTGTATTCAAGGTATGGTGGTGATGGCGCCTAAAGATGAAAATGAATTAAAAGACATGCTTTATACCGGCGTAGTATACAATGAAGGCCCGATAGCTGTTCGTTATCCGAGAGGCAATGGCTTAGGCGTCGAAATCAAAGATGAATTTACAAAGTTGGAGATTGGCAAATCTGAAGTCGTCGTCGAAGGCCACGACGCAGCGATTATTGCAATTGGCAACATGGTCGATCATGCGATGAAAGCATCCAAATTGTTGGTTCAGGACGGATATACTGCGACCGTAGTTAATGCCCGTTTTGTCAAACCGCTGGACGAAGATATGTTAATTGAAATGTGCAGAAAGTTCGATACAATTGTCACTGTCGAAGACAATGTATTAATGGGTGGTTTCGGCAGCGGTATAATCGAAGTAATTTATTCGCCAGGTTTTATAGAAAAAGGATTGAAAAAGGATAAAGATTTTAATCTTAAAATATCCAAACTTCGAGTTGAACGGTTAGGTTTGCCAGATCAATTCGTCGAACACGGCGAGAATTCGATTCTCTATCAGCGTGTGGGTCTTGATCCTCAAGGTGTAGCCAATACAGTAAAAAGATTGATTGAAAAGCAGCGTAATGGTATGCGCCTTTTGGAACCGGGAGTATCCAAAGTTATGTGATGCTAAGAAAACAGGTAAAAAATAAAACCCTCGCTTCGTTAACGGAGCGAGGGTTTTTTTGTTAGTCAAATTAAGCTTTGAGACAACAAATTGCCGTTACATTCGCGATGTCATCCGCATTGCAGCCGCGTGATAGATCATTGATTGGTTTGGCCAATCCTTGTATGACAGGGCCGATGGCTTGCGCTTTGCCCACGCGCTCCGTTACTTTATAACAAATATTACCGGCATCGAGGTTGGGGAATATAAATACATTGGCCTTACCGGCGACGGCACTGCCGGGGGCTTTTCTCTGTCCCACCGATTCCACAAAAGCGGCATCAAATTGCAACTCTCCATCAATTTTCAAATCCGGTTTTTTCTGTTTAACGATTTTCAGGGCATTTAAAACTTTATCAACCGCTTCATGTTTAGCGCTGCCTTTGGTTGAAAACGACAACATGGCGACGATAGGCTCTTCGCCGGCTAATTGACGGTGTGTTTCTGCTGAGGCAATGGCGATATCGGCCAATTGATTTTCATCCGGATATGGCAAAACCGCACAGTCGCCGTATGTGATCACGCGGCCATCCGGCAATACCATCATAAAAACGCTCGAAACAGTTTTGATTCCCGGTGCGGTTCCTACTGAAAATATCGCCGAGCGCATCACATCAGCTGTTGTATTAACTGCGCCGGCAACCATTCCGTCGCAATCACCGCGACGAACCATCATCGCTCCAAAATACAAAGTCATGTCCGTCATCAAACTTTTGGCCTGTTCATAGGTCATGCCTTTACTTTTACGCTGTGTGAAAAGTTCGCTGGCAAAATCGGTTGCTTTTTCAGATTTACGCGGATCGATGATGGAGACGGATGACGGCAGGTTGATGTTCAATTGCGAAACTTTATTACGAATTTTGTCAGCATCGCCAATCAAAACCGGCTTTGCGATTTCCTGCTCAAGAATAATTTTAACGGCCTGTAATGTCCGTTCCTCTTCACCTTCCGGTAAAACAATCCGTCGTTTTTTTTCGCGGGCGCGAGTTCGAATAGAGTCGATAAAATTCATAACCTAACCAAATTAAAGATAAAAATTGTGGTGTGAATTTAACATGCATAGTTGTCAGAATCAATTATTAATAATCAACATTTACCCCGAACGGCATCCATCCGCTACGTGATTCATACCGCGTTCCAAAAACACAATCAACGCGCCAGAGATAATTTGTTTTGGATAAACGCGGGCCAGGCAATCTCGTATTATCAATATACGATATCGTAACATTCGAGCGGGCACGTAAACTGTCGATGACCTCTGAAGCAGGATAAGAGGCGTTGTGAAAAGTCGCATATTCTTGTGAAGCCGGGTCAGCGCAGTTGCCGCCGCCAAATCCGAGATAAGGTAATTCGGCAATCCAGATCGGTATTGGATTCTCAAATGGAGGTAATGCCAGTCGGACAACATATTTGATCGGTACTTGTGTTTCTTGACCAAGGCACCAACTGAAACGCGGTTTTGTACTCACGGTATCATCACTGATGGTCGGGAAAGCAAGTAAAGCTACTTTCGGTCCCAAACGAAACGATTGAATGTATGCCGCTATGCTGTCGTTATTCTCAAAATATTTGGACGTGTCACTCATGTTTTCTTTTGAGTCGACTGCAACAACAAAATAGTAATATGCCGTGTCTAAATTAACCCGTGTATCCTCGAATAATGTCGGATCGTCAGCTAAAACGCTGCCCCATAAAATAAACGTACTGTCGATACCTCTTGAACGGTAGACATCGTACCGATCCAGAATCGATTGAGTTTCAACATCGTCCCATTCTATTATCAAAATATTTTGGGTGCCTTCTTTTGGGCGGATGCCTCTTTCAGTGGCCGACGTTTGTGATGAAAATGGAATAATTTTGACGCCCGGTGGTAGTACTTCGGGCGGATCAACAGTCGGGCAAGCAACAAATATCAGAAACAAACATGCAGGAATTAAAATTTTCAGTCTCATTGATATTCCTTAAAATTTATATGATACGCTGATGCGATGCACATTGCCCAGGTCATGATTAACTAAGGCATAATCAATGTGAAAATTGTACATCGAAACTCCAGTGCCGTAAGTAATTAAGCCATTATCATAACCAAGGCGTAACGCGACGGTCTTTTTATAATCGTATTCAACTCCATAATGGTAGTTGGCGTCGTAACGACTATTGCGTTCGTACGTCAAAAGGACGTTACTTTGCAATTCATCCAGAGGATGAATATATGACAAAGCAAATTTTACATTGACCGGTGCGACGTCTTGGGCACGCGTTGTAGAAGACAATGCATTCCAACGAACAGCAGTAGTCGTAGCGTCCTGAATATTCAAACCCATAGCGAAGTCACCAAGATACGGCGCTTCAAGAAGGTCGTTCATTCCAAACATGATCATAGTACCAATGTCCACGCCAATGCCGAACTTTTTGGCATCTTCAGCAATGACGCCATTGCCTTGAATGCCGCTGGTTCCGCCCGTGATGACTTTAAAGTTCACGCCGATGGGTATTTGAATTGGAAAATCGTTATAAAGCCATCCAAGATTCAGTCGGAATTTATTGAGTTTTGCAAATGAGAAGAACAATGCGTTATCGGTATAATCGAACCGTCCATTGTAATATTTACTGAAATCGTAATCGGGATCGACGCGATCATTGAAATTGTCTGCCAGCTCTTTGAATTCCTTAATACTTCCGATGCTGTAGCGAATCCATGCAACTGAAAATGCATAATTGCCTTTTAATTGATGCGTATAACCGAGAAAATTGTACTGACCGAAACCGCCGAATTGATCGGCAAAAGTCATGGAAACTTCACGTTTATGGCCTAAGACGATGCCCGCCGGATTCCAATAAAACGCAGTTCCGTCGTCCGCAACGGCGCCGTATGCATTGCCCATGCCTGCGGCACGTGCTCCAAGAGGAATATCTAAAAAAGAATTAGTATACAAGCGATCGTTGTCGCCGGCAACCAGTGAAGCAGTTAAATACAATAATACAAAAACCAAAAATTTCATAACAGCCTTGTATAAAGTTGATCGTTATCTGAAAAATGCCAGTTTACCTTTGCGTTCAATGGTTTTGCCATTCAATTTACCTTTGATGAGATAAAAATAAATTCCATTAGCAATATTATTACCTTTATCGTCTGTCGCATCCCAGACTACTTCGTGATAACCTATGGCATTGAGAACCTGATTACCGACGTCGTCCGGCGTGATCTTACGAATTCGTTTTCCGGAAACCGTGTAAATGCTGATTTCAAGATTGTCGAGCTGTTCGAATGCTTCAACTCGAAATACAAAAGTTGTCGTATTTGCAAATGGATTGGGAAAATTACCCATAAGTTTGATATCCATTTTTGCTACAACTTTGAAATTTAGCTCGAAGGGTGCGCTGGTATTGCCGCTGATGTCTTTAGCCTGAAAAGTAATCGTATGTGCACCAGGATCGAATTCTCTTCGGTTGAGCGTAATGGCTACTGAATTAGAGTTATTCAAAGAATCGGGAACAACAAGATCGCCTTCGTTGACCGGTTGGTTATCAACCAAGACTACAATCGTACTCGGATCGAGATTAACGCCGTTTTGATCGCTAAGCAAAGCAGCGATTTTCGGATTGCGCGGTACAATGGAATTTTGAGCAAAGAATTGACCCTCAACCGTCGCTTCAATAACCGGAGGCGTATAATCCCGATTGATCATCAAAGCGAGCAATCCGACGTCGTTCACCGACGTAATTTCGATAGTGATGAATCCGGAAATTCCACGCGTATCTTTCGAAACTAATTTCCAACGTTTGTTACCGGAATCCCAGCGGTACACAGCCAAAGAATCACGATAGTTAAGCTGATCTTTATAACGAGCCGTGTCGTAATGGAACATTACGAGTAAGCTTTTTCCGCTTGAAAAAACTTCACTGGCTTTTTTAAAATCAAGTTGGTATGCCGTTGGCAATGTCAAATTATAAGGTACGGCCAGTTGCAAATCCGGCTGATTTGTCAAGGAAATGCTGGTCGTCGAAGTCAATCCCAAAACGGTATTTTGAGCAACACCATTTGGAGGAACGCTGATAAAAAGTCCTGAGTCGATGGAAACAGTATCGTTTTTTGTTCCGGAATAAGTGGAGCCTAAAGAGGGAGTGATATTGAAACGGTTCAATATGATCGGCGCATAAGCGAGATTGTTGGAACGATCAATGTCGTTGACGGATGAATCGGGATCGATCCATGCAAATACCTGATGCGCACCATTGGACAAGGCCGAAATAACGGAAGCTGTATCTTTTGCAATTTGATTGGCGTTCGGGACAGAGCCATCCAAAGTTACCGTTGTTTCACTGAGCAAAACTCCGGTTGTCCTGGGGTCGCCGTCGTAAAACTGAACTTTCACATTGCTTAATGGTAAAACACCGAGATTGTCAATTTCGGCCAAAATTTTCGTTTGATCCGTGCCACCCAAAAAGATTCTTGTTGTTGCCAAATCATTCAGGTCAGGGAAAAATCCCAATGAAAGATCGATCCCGGGCAGGATTCTAAATTCATACTGAGATGACAGCGTCGAATCGCCATTTTGATCTTTGACTTTGATCCTATAACGAATGAGATCATTTTCTTGAAATGGACCCGAACCGAGCGACTGAAAGTAATTGGATCCGATAGAATATAACGTATCAATAAGGCCGGTCTCAGTAATGGTGCCGAAACGGTCGTATAGAACGACAACTGATGAAACACCTTCAGGGTCAGTCGCAAGTAGTTTAAATCGTACGGTATCGGAACTTGTCAGTGATGCAGGAACAGTTTGAATCTGGTCCATATACGTTGCATTGATAGCTATTGAAGCCTGTGCGTTAAAACTCGAAGTTCCATCTGAGGACTCGCCGAAAACTCTCAAACCGGTTATGCCTTCCGATAATTGTTCTGCGGGAATTGCTGACAGGTTCAATCCGAAATTGTAAGTTCCGTTGGTGATCGTAAATGGTGCGGAGTAGAGTGTTATAATAGAAGGAAGATTGGCTCCATTTTGAACGCTGTCAATAACCGGCTTGCTTTGAAAAACTTCAATTGTTCCGGATCCGGATTGGAAATCAGGAGTTCCATTGATAGTGATTGTTTCACTTTTCTGAGGGCTATAATTGGAAACTGTAAAAGATTTCTTTTTCGGCGTTTTGAGCATTAATGCCGGATCGCCGAGATAATTGAATTGGAAAGCCATGCTTGGTGCGATGAAAGATTGTGTCAGAGAACTGCCGGATCCGCTCACTTCAACGTCGGTTTGTCCTTTGAGTATCAAGTAATTGATTTTTCCTTGAGCAACGGCCGCACCGACTGAAACACCTTCTTGTAAAAAAGATTGAAGCGATTGCTCCAGCATCTGGAAATCGCCGATAATCCATCCTGTACCGCTCGATGCCAATACTCCAATAGCCCCTTTGTTAGGTTTGGTCAGCATAACTTCGCCCAGCGCCGGATTGCCACCGTCAAAAGCGCCGACAAAACATGTCATACTCAGAACGAAAGGATAGCGATTACCTTGATTGGATATTTCATCCACCTGATCATTGTTCAATAGCGGTTTACCGGTAACGGCGTCTAAGTCGCCCCAAATACCTCCGCCGCCGTGACCCAGATAAGTCACAATCAATCGGCCATCGTTAAAACTGCTGATGACATCGTTCGCACCGCCTATGAATTGGTCATTGCGTGGAAATGCGTAAATCCGTTTTGGCGAAAAAGCCTGCGGCATCGTGTTGTTGATCAATTTACTGGATTGATATCGAAATACGTCAACAGGGATTTCACTGTTGTTGGATAAGACGCCGCGGCTTTCGTTTTGCCCACCAATAAATTGAACTGTGTTTTTCCATGCGCCAGGCAACACCGATTGTTCATATTGTATAATTTTATCCGTGATAGTCTGAATCGTGACGGAATCAGATACCGGAAAACGTCCTATAAAAAAATCCTGAACAATATCATCGTCGTCCGCCAGACTGTACCAATAATCGCTGGCCGTCGATCCGTATTTTTCAGTTTGGATATGTTGAGTCGGCAAAATATCGGCCGTATTTTTTGAATTTTCAGAAGCATCGCCGACCAATAATATGTATAAAGGTGATCCTTGAGCACCCTGCCAATTTGATTGTGTGTAGGTATATCGCAGAAAATCGCGAATGGCATAAGGACTTTTAACCCCGAAACCAAATGCATCATAAATGTCCTCGACAGCGATAGTTTCTACCGGCAATCCTTTGGATGCACGGAATGTTTGCAATGGCAAGACGGCGTTTTTAAATCTTTTAGGAGTAATGATTAGGTAACGGGCATTATGCGACTCGGTCAATAAGGTATTTGTAGATGTATTTAATGTAGCTGATTTGGGCAATAATTTCGCTGTCTCGCTCACGGCAACGTATTCGGTATTACTCAATGGAGACAGGTCTTGAAATTCTACATTCCAAGTATTATCAGTTACAATGCGTCTTAAATCCCAGTTGACAATCTTGCTTACACCTTTTTTATAAATACTAATATTGGGGTCTTTGAAGGCACGAATAGTAAATTGGTTGGTGTATCCGGCAACACCATCTGAACTGGGATAAAAGAGTAGATAATCCTTCTGTACACGATAAGTTCTTTTGTATTTGAGTTCGAACCAATTAAGGGCAAGAATATCTAATGTACGATCAGCGCTTGACGGTGTCGTAATGCGTAGTCGATTAACACCGGTATCTATCAACAAATAATTTATCAAAATCTCTGTTTGAAATTTCTCTGGCCCAGTCCAACTCAAATTGCCGCCGCTAATTTCGACATCGTTGAGCAAAATGGAAACGAGATGGCTGCCAGTGCTTACTCCTTGCAAGTTGATCAACAATGAAAATGTTGATGGCAGTGATTTTTCAGGTTGTTCAACGATGAAGCTGTATTCACGACTGGAAGTTTCGCCGGTACCGCCTTGAATGTATGATATGCCTTCGTCATAAGCCCAGATGTCCTCGACAGCTGTAGGTTGGATCAAATTGATATCTTTAATGCTAAGTCTGGTTCGATCCGTTTCGTAATGAGCGATAAAATTAAAATTAGAAGGGCGATTGAGATTAACAGCCTCGACTTTTCCACCGTTTTCTTCAACCATTCTCAGACCGAAATTACCGCCCCATGTGAGGAAATAGGCATTGTCATCGCTCCAGGGATCAATGTAATGTCCTTTGATTTTCGGAATAGAATTAATGTATCGGTTGAATTTGGCAAGATATTTTTCACCGAAAAATTCAAAAAAATCTCCTTCATTAAATTGTCCGTCAAAATCGCCCTGAAAATATATCGGCACTTCAAGCCCTTGATTGAACAAACGAAACGTCCGGGGATCGATGTTCTTAAAATTCATCCCGGTTTCTTCAACCAGATACGAGTAAGGAATTTTGTAGAGTCCATCGGTATCAACGATAATTTTAATATGAGGCGATCCTAAAATATTATAAAATCCTGACGCCTGTGCTGTTTGCATTAATGATGACTGTACTGCTGTTTTGTTCAGCGTAGCCTTGCTTTTTAATTGGCGCTTTTTTCTGGCGAATTCATAATTCAAACTATTGGATTTCAGCAGTTGGTCGACTTCATCGATCCGGCTTTCAGTAACCTGCACGCGTTGAGAGGCCTGGTAAGTAATTTTGATCTGAAGTTGTTTGTTAAATTCAATTTGTTTTTTAGATGCATTATAGCGGTAAGGATAGATCGTCAATTGATACATAGGGATATTTCTCATTTTTCCTACGTAATCCAAACGCGTATAATTTTTGGGGAGCCATTCATCCGGCAAAGTTTTCTTTTCCGAATAATTTTGATAAAAAACTTGACCAATGCTGAGCCATTCTTTTTGAGAATGGATGACTTGAGCTTGTGGCTGACCTTCAGGCAATTCAAGTAAATAACTGATTTTGGGAAGCAGGGGAGCGCCATCTTCTTGTGTAAGTTCAAAAAATGGAACTTCGAGTTGGTCATAGGTCGTGCCATTCTTCAAAAACGATGATATCGAAGGACGATTGAAATTAAATTCGTAAACAAGTTCACCGTCTTTTTCTGAAACGATAGTAAAGTAATCGTTTTTGGATTGGATCGTTTGTGCCGGTAAATTTTCAAGGATCAATACAATCAGGATCCAAACAATAAGCCATTGTCGCTTCATGATTTCCTTAATAACGTTAAAAAAAATCCCCACAGCTGAAATTGCAGGGATTCATCTGAAATTGTCTGGTTTCAAGAGTTCTAATTTTGATAAATTGTCGA